>DASTNL010000030.1:0-14095 GCA_035720905.1 Microbacteriaceae bacterium | reverse complement strand
TGTCTTCGACGACGGCCTCGCGGCGGCCGAGGATACGGTTCACGAGTGCGGACTTGCCGACGTTCGGCCGGCCGACAATCGCGACGGCCGGCAGCACCGGAACCGCCTCGGCGGCCTGTGCCGGGGAGCCGTCTAACACGGCGAGGTCGGATTCCTCCAGCTCGTACGCATCCAGCCCCGAGCGCAGGGCGCGGGTGCGCTCGGCACCGGCCTCGGTGTCGGGGCTGCCGCCGAGGCTTTGGGTGCCCCCCCTGTTCGGGTCGCCGTCGCGGGCGATCGGAGCGTCGCCGTCCGTCATGAATCGTCCCCGTTCGTCTCGAGGCCCGCCTCACCGGGCCGTCGGCCGGCAGACTGCCCGGCCCCTCCCGCACCTGCGTGTGGCGGCGTGCCAGCCTGGGCCTTAGCTGATGCCCGGGCCACGGCCCGCGCTTGTGCCTGGGTGGCCGCCCGCGCGTCGACGACGATGCGCCGCACCGCGGCGACGGTCGCTGCGAAGTCGAGGCGTGTCGAGTCGAGCGTCGCGACGCCGTCTGCCGCGTTCATGAAGTCCACGACACGCGAGTCGGCCGCATCCCGCCGGTGCAGCGCCCCCGCAGCGTCCCGACCCGCCGCGCCGGCGAGTTCGCCGACGCGGCGGGCGGCGCGCACCGCGGCGTCGGCGGTAAGGAGAAGGCGCACCGGGGCGTCGGGGGCGACGACGGTCGTGATGTCGCGGCCTTCCACGATGATGCCGGGCCGGGCGGTTTCGGCGATGAGGCGCCGGAAGAGGCCATTCACATGCTCCCGCACGGCGGGGACGCGGGCGAGCGCGGAGACCCGGCCGGTGACCTCCGGGGTGCGGATCTCGTCGGTGACATCCGTCTGAGCGACCCGCACCCGGTAGTCGGCCGGGTCGGTGTCGATGCGCACGTCGCGGAACGCCGCCAGGAGGGCCGCGAGCGCGTCTGGATCGCCGGGTTCGACCCGGCGACGAAGCGCCAGCCAGGTGAGTGCCCGGTAGACGGCGCCGGTGTCGAGATAGGCGAAGCCCAGCAGGCCGGCGACGGCCTTGCTGACGCTCGACTTACCGCTGCCGGCCGGCCCGTCGATGGCGACGACGAACACCGGGGCGCCGGCCCCGCCACCGCCCGACGCCGGCATCCGCTCGCCGACCTTCTGCGTGTCGTTCACCCGGTGATCCTCCAACCTCGTGCGGTCAGCTCATCGATGGCCTGCTGCGCGGCCTGCGGCAGCACCGAGATCTCGGCGAGCCCGACCTCGGCCTCCGGGGAATGCTCCAGCCGAAGGTCTTCCATGTTGACGCCGATGTCGCCCAGCTCGGTCAAGAGCCTGCCGAGTTCGCCCGGCACGTCGTCGACGAGCACGACGACGGAGGTGTAGCGCCGGTCGAGGCCGTGCTTGCCGGGCAGCCGGGCGACGCCCGTGTTGCCGGCCGCGAGGGTGCCCGCGAGCGCCCGGCGGGCGCCCGGCGCGTCCGGGTCGCCCAGCGCCTGGAGCACCCGGTCGAGGTCGGTGCGAAGGGCCTGGAGGATGCGGCCCACGGCGGGGGCGTTCGCGGCGAGGATCTGCACCCACAGTTCCGGGTCGCTGGCGGCGATCCGGGTGACGTCTCGCACGCCCTGCCCGGCGAGCCCCAACGCGACGGCGGGCGGCTCGAGAAGCTGCTTCGCCATGAGTGAGGCGACCAGCTGCGGCGCGTGAGAGACGGCGGCAACCGCCTCGTCGTGGGTCGCCGCGTCGAGAGTGACGGGTGTCGCGCCGAGGTCGAGGATCAGGTCTTCGACCACGCCGACCGGCCCTAGCGCCGTGCCCTCGGGGGCGCAGACCACCCAGGGCCGGCCGAGAAAGAGGTCGGCGCGGGCGGCGATCGGACCGCCGCGTTCCCTGCCGGCCAGCGGATGCGAGCCGACGTACCGCATGAGGGCGCCCGCGTGTGCCGCACCGAGGCACGAGACGATGTCGCGCAGCACCGGAGCCTTCACGCTCGCAACGTCGGCGACGACTGCGTCGGGCCACGAGACGAGCTCGGCGGCAACGACCTCGCCGGTGCGATCGGGCGGCACACAGACGACGACGAGGGCCGGCCGGTCGCCGGCCAGGGCGGCACGGCCCGCGCCGTAGTCGACCGCGAGGCGCAGCGCCGCGGGCGAGGCGTCGGCGAGCACGACATCCACGCCCAGCGAGCGCAACCCCAACCCGATGCTGGCGCCGAGCAACCCCGCGCCGACAACCCGCACCGGGCCGGTCAGCCGCGCGTTCGTCGTCGAGGCCACACCGACCGTCCTTTCTGCTTTCAGCTTCTTCCGTACGGCCGAAGCGCCCCGCAGAGCCAGCCGCCCAAGGCGTAGGGCCGCGCGTTCGAGGCCGCCTGCGGCTTCACGCCCGTCGCCGAGCCTACCGGCGTGCCGGGCGACGCCGCGTTCAGGCGGTGCGGCCGGGCCTCCTCGAATTCCTGTGCCTCTGCGGCTTCTTGCCGCCGCGGCCACGATACCCGCCCGACGCGGGCCTTCGCGCACGCCGCGGCGCCGGCTCGCCCCCGTCGCGGCGCCCCCGGCCGCCGCGCGACCCTTCGTCGTGCGCGTCACGGGCGAGCGCGAGAAGGGCACTCACCTCCGCCCGGGTCGCCTCGCGTGTCTGACCTGCCGGCAGCGTGGTGAGAGCGAGCGGGCCGAAGCTGCGCCGCACGAGCCCCAACACCGGATGCCCGACGGCGGCGAACATGCGTCGCACGATACGGTTGCGGCCGGAATGCAGGCTGACCTCCACGAGGCTCTCCCCGCCGCCCGTCTGCAAAAGTCGCGCCGTGTCGGCGGCGATCGGCCCGTCGTCGAGGTCGATGCCGGCGGTCAGGCGGGCGACGACGCGGGGCGTCACGGCGCCGCGCACCCGGGCGACGTAGGTCTTCTCGACCCCGAAAGAGGGATGCATCAAGACGTGCGCGAGCTCGCCATCGTTCGTCAAAAGCAGCAGCCCGGAGGTGGCGGCATCCAGCCGACCGACGTTGAAGAGGCGTTCCGGGTAGCGCCCGGCGAACACCGCGAGGTCGGGCCTGCCGTCTTCGTCGTGCAGCGTGGAGACCACACCAACCGGCTTGTTGAGGATCACGTAACGTTTGCCGACGTCGACCTGCACGGGCCGCCCATCGACCTCGACCCGATCGAGTGCGGGGTCGACGCGGCGGCCCTGCTCCGTGACGGTGGCACCGTTCACCCGTACCCGGCCGGCGGCGATGAGTTCCTCGCTCGCCCGGCGGCTGGCGACCCCGGCCGCAGCCAGCACTTTCTGGAGCCGGACCCCCGCGGTTCCGGGGCCGGTGGGCGCGGCGCCGTCAGCGGAGCTCATCGTCGAACCCCTGCGCGCCGTCGTCGAGAAGCGGCCCGATCTTCGGCAGCTGATCAAGGGAGTCGATGCCGAGCTTCGTCAAGAGCAGATCGGTGGTGCCGTAGTTGATCGCGCCGGTCTCCTCGTCGGCGAACAACTCGGTGATGAGGCCGTGCGCGAGGAGCGTATGCACCACCGAATCGACGTTCACGGCACGGATGGCGGCCACCTGGCCACGCGTGACGGGCTGCTTGTAGGCGATGACGGCGAGCGTCTCGAGGGCCGCCTGTGAAAGGCGGGCGCGACGCCGGCCGGAGACGAAGGCCGTGACGGCTAAGTCGTAGTCACGGCGCACGTAAAGGCGCCAACCGCCACCCACGCGGCGCAACTCGAAGCCCCGGCGCGGCCCCGGGCCCTCCCCGTCGTAGTCCGCGCGAAGCGCGTCGAGCGCGGCCTGGGCCTCGTCGGCCGAAACCTGCAGCGCGGCGGCGAGCGCCGGGGGCTCGACCGGCGTCTCAGCGACGGTGAGGATCGCCTCCACCCGGCACCGCAGATCGTCTGCCGCCAAGGCCGCCCCCGCGCCGGGGGCGTCCGGTGAGGAGACCGCTTCGCTCTCGTCCCGGGCCTCTTCCCGCGGCGAAGACTCGGGCAGCACCCCGAGCGACGTGTCATTCATAGCCCGCCCCTAAGTCGTTCAGACTCGCCTCGTCCCAGTCGCTCGCGACCCAGCGCACCAGAAGGTCACCGAGCGGGTCGTCTTGCCGCAGCCAGAGCGCACGACGCCGGTACAGTTCCAGCACCGCGACGAACCGGGCGACGACGAGCCCGGCCCGGCCCTCCCCCACGGCGTCGGCGATGAGGTCGTGAAAGGTGTGTGCCTCGCCGGAACGGAGCAGTCGCACCACGTGCTCGGCCTGCCTGCGGATGCTGACCCGCGGCGCGTGCAGATGCCCGACCGGGATCACCGGCGGGGCGACAGGCGCGAGCGCGAGGGCCGCGACGACAGCAAAATCATCGACGCTCGTCTGCCACCGAAGCTCCGGGGTGCTCTTTCGGAACCGCTCTTCCAACGGCACGGCACGTGCCGCGCGCCGGCCCTCCTCGTCGAGACGCTCCGCCAGCCAGGCGGCGGCGCCACGGAACGCCCGGTACTGCAGGAGCCTGGCGAAGAGCAGGTCGCGGGCCTCCAAAGCAGCGACGTCTTCCGCGTCGACGGGCTCCGCGTGCGGCAGGAGCCGCGACGCTTTCAGGTCGAGCAGCGTCGCCGCGACCACGAGGAAGCCGCTGGCCGCGTCGAGGCTCCGCGCATCGCCGCCGGAGGCCTCTTCCAGGCCGCGCAGGTAGTCGACGAACTCGTCGGCCACCCGGGCGAGGGCAACTTCGGTGACATCCATCTCGTGTTTGGCGATGAGGGAAAGCAGCAGGTCGAACGGCCCCTCGAAACCGCCCAGATCGACGCGGAAGGCCCGGCCGGGCCGTACGGCGAGCTCAGGCGACGGCGCCACGGGCGATCAATTCCCTCGCCAGCTGACGGTAGGCCGCCGCCGCCTGATGCTCGGGTGCGAAACGGGTTATGGGCAAGGCCGCGACGGAGGCGTCGGGGAACTTGACGGTGCGGGAGATGACGGTCTCTAGCACCCGGTCGCCGAAGGTCTCGACGACGCGCTGCAGCACCTCGCGGGAGTGCAGGGTGCGTGCGTCGTACATGGTGGCGAGAATCCCATCGAGCTCGAGCACCGGGTTCAGGCGGTCTTTGACCTTCTCGATCGTCTCGACCAACAGGGCGACGCCGCGCAGGGCGAAATACTCGCATTCGAGCGGCACGATGACGCCGTGCGCGGCCGTCAGGGCGTTGACGGTCAGAATGCCGAGGGAGGGCTGGCAGTCGACAAGGATCAGGTCGTAGTCGGCAGAGACCTTGCGCAACACGCGGGCGAGGATCTGCTCACGGGCGACCTCGCCCACGAGCTGCACCTCGGCGGCCGACAGGTCGATGTTCGCCGGCAGCAGGTCGAGGCCCGGGATGCCGGTGTGTTGAATCACCTCGCCGGGCTCGGTGTGCGACGAGACGAGCAGGTCGTAAACCGTCGGCACGTCGTGCGTCGCGACCCCGAGCCCGGCGGAGAGCGCACCTTGCGGGTCGAAGTCGACCGCGAGCACGCGGCGGCCGTCGTCGGCCATCGTGGCACCCAGGTTGATGGTGCTCGTCGTCTTGCCGACGCCGCCCTTCTGGTTGCACATCGCGATGATGCGGGCCGGCCCGTGGGTGGTCAAGGGTGCCGGTTCGGGGAACTCGCGCAGCGGCCGGCCTGTCGGCCCCAAGACAGGGCCGGCCAGGTCGATGCCGCCCAACTCGATTCGGGTGTCGTCACTCCGCGCCATGGACGACCTCCTCGCTCCCCCTGTGCCGACCACGCCGGCCAACCGCGCCGGCCGATCGCGCAAGCCGCCTGCGAGGCCGGCCCGTGCCCGGCCGCGTCACCCCGGCGCGCGTCGAGTCTATCGAAACGCCGGCCTGCCGCGAGGTCACGGCACGCGGTGCCCCGACGTGCGGAAGAGCTCGTACCATTCCGAACGGGTGAGTGGCAGCTCGGAGCCCTGCGCCGAATCGGCCACGCGAGACGGCGTGGTCGTGCCGAGCACGACCTGCATGCCGGCCGGATGCCTCGTGATCCATCCGGTCGCGACCGCCGCGGGCGGCACCCCATGCGCAGCGGCGATGCGGTCGATGGCCGCGTTCAGCTCGGGGAAACGCTCGGAGCCGAGGAAGACGCCGTCGAAGAATCCGGCCTGGAACGGCGACCACGCCTGCACGGTGATGTGGTTCAGCCTGCAATAGTCGAGAAGGCCGCCTCCGTCGAGGGTGACCGACTGTTCGAGCCCCGACATGTTCGCTGCGACGCCCTGGGCGATGAGCGGCGAATGCGTTATGGAGAGCTGCATCTGGTTGGCGACGAGTGGCTGCGCGACCGACTTCTTCAAGAGGTCGATCTGTCGCGGCGTGTGGTTCGAGACGCCGAAGAAACGCACCTTGCCGTCGGCGTGCAACTCGTCGAAGGCGCGCGCCACCTCGTCGGGCTCCACAAGGGCGTCGGGGCGATGCAAGAGCAGGATGTCGATCCGGTCGGTGCGCAGGGCCTTCAGCGAGCCCTCCACCGAGGCCATGATGTGTTCGTACGAGAAGTCGAAGTAGGCCGCGTCGCCCTCTTCGGGAACGATGCCGGCCTTCGTCTGGATCGTCACCTGGTCGCGTTCCGACGGGGTGAGGTGCATCGCCTCGGCGAATCGCGCTTCGCAGGCGTGCAGGGTGGGCCCGTACACGTCGGCGATGTCGACGAAGTCGATGCCGTTGTCTCGGGCCCCGTGCACCAGGGCCTGTACCTCTTCGTCGCTCTTTTCGGCGATCCTCATAAGGCCGAGGATGATGTTCGGGGCGACGATGTCGGTGCCCGGCATGGTGAATGTTCTCATTCGCACTCCTTCCCCGCCCACGCTACAACCGTTCAACGGGCGCGCGGATGCGCCGTCGTGTACATGTCGCGCAACGTGTCGGCGGTGACATGGGTGTAGATCTGCGTCGTCGTCACGGAGGAATGGCCGAGTAGATCCTGCACGACGCGCACGTCGGCGCCGCCCTCCAGAAGGTGGGTGGCGAACGAGTGCCGCAACGTGTGCGGCGAGACCGCGCTCTCCAGCCCGGCGATGCCGGCGGCACGACGGATGATGAGCCAGGCATTCTGCCGGGAGAGCCGGCCGCCCCGTACACCGAGGAAGAGCGCCGGGGTGGCTTTTCTCACCGCCCAGGCCGGACGCACGCGCACGAGATAGGCGGCGAGCGCCGCCTGCGCGTAGGAGCCGACCGGCACGATGCGCTCCTTCGCGCCCTTGCCACGCAACCTCACAAGGTCTTTGCCCACGACGTCGTCGACGTCAAGACGAGTGGCCTCGCTGATCCTCGCCCCGGTGGCGTAGAGCAGCTCCAAGAGCGCCTTGTCGCGGATCCGCTCTGGCCGGTCCCCGTCGGTGGCGGCAAGGAGGCGGGTGACCTCGTCGACGCTGAGCACCCGCGGGAGCCTCGCGGGCAGCTTCGGCGGGCGGATCTCGCGGGTCGCGTCATCGGGAACGACGCCCTCGTCGCGGAGGAAGCGATGCATGCCCCGCACCGCGGAGAGCGCCCGGCCGATGCTCGCCGCGGAGCGGCCCTCGTCGTGCAGGTGCGCGGTGAACGTGGCGACGTCGCGGGGCGTCACCGCGGCCGGCCGGGTGACGCCCCGTTCTCGCAGCCAGCCGGCATAGCCGGCGAGGTCTCGCCGATAGGCCAGCACGGTGTTGCGGGCGAGGCCGCGTTCGATCGAGGCGTGGCGCAGGTACTGTTCGGCCGCCGCCTCGACGCCGTTCACGGCCGCGCGGGGGCGTCTCGTGAGGTAAGGCGCCCATCGTGCCACCGCGGGTGGCGCTCCCAGGGCGCATCGGGTTCCGCGAGGCTCTGCCAGCCTCTCGACCGCGCGGCATAGGCGGCAAGCAGGCCGACGACCGCCGACGGGTTCTGGATGCGCCGGCCCAGAACGGCGGTCACGGCGGCCTCGAGCGGCACCCACCGCAGGCGAATGTCGGCCTCTTCCGCCTCGCGCTCGAAGGGGCGTTCAGCGGCGGCGATACCGCGGGCGAGGTAGATGCGGATCGCCTCGCTGCTGGAACCCGGGGTCGTGTAGTACTCGCCCAGCACGGCCCAGTCGCGGGCGACCAGGTCGGTCTCTTCGGCAAGCTCTCGCCGGGCCGCCGCAAGAGGGCTCTCCCCGTCGACGTCGAGCAGCCCGGCCGGGATCTCCCACATCATGCTGCGCACGGGATGCCGATACTGGTTGATGAGGAGCACCCGTTCCGCCTCGTCGAGGGCGAGGATCGCGACAGCTCCCGGGTGGGCGACGTATTCGCGGGTGAGGGTCGCTTGGCCGTACGGGAACTCGTCTTTCACGACATCCCAGATGCGGCCGTGATAGGCGATCGAGCTCCGGGTGACGGGCCTCGGGTCGGTGCTGTCGGCGAGGTCGGAGGCGGATGCGGCGGCTGCCGCCGGGGCGGTGCCGGCCGGCCGGGCGGCCGCCGTGTCGTGTGCGAGAGACTCAGTCAACGGGTGCCCCCAGTTCGTCTTCGACCTCGAAGAGCCGAGAGGCCTCCTGCCGCGCGAGCGCCGCCTCGATCAGCCCGCGAAAGAGCGGGTGCGGCCGGTTCGGCCGGGAACGCAACTCGGGGTGCGCCTGCGTGCCGACGTAGAACGGGTGGCTCGTCGCGGGCAATTCGACGAATTCGACCAGCGAGCCGTCAGGCGAGGTGCCGGAGAAGCGCAGCCCGGCCTCGGTGAGACGCTTCCTGAACGCGTTGTTCACCTCGTAGCGGTGTCGGTGGCGTTCCGAGACCCGCGCCGCCCCGTAGAGCCCTGCGACGACGGAACCGGCGGCGAGGTCGGCGGGGTAAAGCCCCAGGCGCATCGTGCCGCCGAGGTCGCCGCCGTTCAGAATATCGACCTGCTCCGCCATCGTCGCGATCACCGGGTACGGCGTCTCCGGGTCGAATTCCGAGGAGGAGGCGCCGGCCAGGCCGACGACGTCGCGGGCGTATTCGATGACCATGCACTGCAGGCCGAGACAGAGCCCCAACGCGGGCAGGCCGTTCTCCCGGGCGAAGCGCAGCGCGCCCAGCTTGCCCTCGATGCCGCGGATGCCGAAGCCGCCCGGCACGCAGATGCCGTCCACCCCGGAGAGGTGTCGCGCCTGCCCCTCGGGCCCCTCGCACTCATCGGAGGGAATCCACACGATGCGCACCTTCGCGTTGTTCGCGAACCCGCCGGCCTTCAGGGCCTCGGTGACGGAGAGGTATGCGTCGGGCAGGTCGACGTATTTGCCGACGAGGCCGATGGTCACCTCGTACTTCGGGTCGTGCACGACCTCGAGCAGTGCCTCCCAGTCGCTGCGGTCCGCCTCACCCGCTGTGAGGCCGAGCGCGTCGATGATGTAGTCGTCGAGGCCCTCGCGGTGCAGGCTCGCCGGGATGTCGTAGATGCTCGGCAGGTCGACGGTGTTGACGACGGCCTTCTCCTCCACGTCGCACATGAGGGCGACCTTGCGCCGATTGGCGGCGGACACCGGCCGGTCGCTGCGGAGGACGAGCGCGTCGGGCTGGATGCCGAGCGAGCGCAGCGCCGCGACGGAATGTTGGGTCGGCTTGGTCTTCTGCTCGCCGGAGGTGGCGATGAACGGCAGGAGGGAGACGTGCACGAAGAAGCAGTTGCCCCGGCCGAGCTCGTGCCGCACTTGCCTCGCCGCCTCGATGAACGGCTGCGATTCGATGTCGCCGATCGTGCCGCCCACCTCGGTGATGATGACGTCGGGGCGTGGCTCCTCGGAGGCCTGCAGGCGCATGCGCCTCTTGATCTCGTCGGTGATATGCGGAATCACCTGCACGGTGTCGCCGAGGTACTCCCCACGGCGCTCCTTGGCGATCACATGCGAGTAGACCTGGCCCGTTGTGACGTTGGCGGCCTTGCTGAGGTTCACGTTCAGGAAGCGCTCGTAATGGCCGATGTCGAGGTCTGTCTCGGCACCGTCGTCGGTGACGAAGACCTCGCCGTGCTGGAACGGGTTCATCGTGCCCGGGTCGACGTTGAGATACGGGTCGAGCTTCTGCATGACGACGCGCAGGCCGCGTGCCGTGAGAAGGTTGCCGAGGCTCGCCGCCGTGAGTCCCTTACCGAGGGAAGAAACGACGCCCCCCGTCACGAAGATGTGTTTTGTCGTTCCGCCGGGCTCCGTCTGCGCACTATTCACCACGGGCTTGTATCTTATCAATACTCGGCCCCGGCCCTGGATGCGCCAGGCCGGGCCCCGCATGGGGAGCCGGATGCGCCTCCGTGAGGCCGACGGCCCGGTAGAACTGCTCGACCGCACCCTGATTGTAGGCGGCGACGTCGAAAACGCCGCCCGGTACCTCGCCCCGAAGGTACGCCTCCATGCCCGCCTCGAGCCCCTCGTCGGTGGCGGGCACGACCAGGCCGAGGCCGGGCGGCAGCGCGTCGCGTGCGGAGCCGAAGTTGACCGTGACGGCGGGCACGCCCAGCACCAAGGCTTCGAGCAGAACCATCGGCTGACCCTCGTAGTTGCTGGAAAGCACGAAACAGTCGGAGGCCGCGACGATCGGGTAGGGGTTGCCCTGATGCCCCGTCAGGTAGACGCTGTCTTCGAGCCCGACGCGGGAGACGTGCGCCTCGAGCTCGCCCTGGAGCGGCCCGCCGCCGACGATCACGAGCCGCGTGTCGGGGTGCCGTGCATGCACGGCCTCGAACGCCCGCACGAGACGGGCGTGGTTCTTCTCGGGCGAGACCCGCCCGACGCACACGAACGTGGTGCGGGCGGGGCCGCCGATGAGATCGATCGCCCACGCGGGCAGGTGCTCTTCTTCGTCCCGCCGCACGGTGTCTTCCAGCCGTTCGGCACCCCGGCGGCGAATGTCGGCGGCGTCGACCGTGTTGACCGCCGCGGTGAACGCCTCCGGCGCGGCGTAATGCGCCAGGGCCTGCCGGTTGATGTCGGCCAAAGCGGGCGAGACGGAGACGAGATGGTCGAACTCCCGATAAAGGGAGAACTCGGAGGTGAGGCCGCGCAGGTTCGGCTTGCGGCCCCGCACGTCGCGATGCGCGTCGGAGAGCATGTCGTTGTGCAGCCACACCGAACGAACCGCGGCCGGCGAATGCAGCAGCAGGATCGACCAGAACGGGCTGTAGCCGCTGAAGTCGATGACGTGGTCGAACCGGCTTGCGCCGAAGCAACGCCGCCACTCGTCGTCCCAGAGCCTGCGTTGATGCGGGTCGGTGCGGTGCCTGGCGATCCGGCCCGCGCCGTAGCTGAGGTGGCGCACCAGCTGCGCCGCCTTGGAGCCGTTCATGCCGCCGACGCGCGGAAACTGGCGCACGTTCGGATTCATCGCACGCTGCCCGGCGATGACCTCCGCCCGGCGCGACTTCTGGAAGAAGACGGAGACGTCGAGCCGGTCGTAGTCGAGCCGGCTGAGCAGGTTCAGCATCGAGGTGGTGATGCCGTTGGAACGCATGCCGCCGGCGTAGAAGAGCACGGCGGTCTTGCCGCCATCACGGGCCGGCCGCACCCGCCGCCCCCGATCGCCCCGGAACACGGCGTCGATGACGCGGTCGGTGACCTTGCCGTCTTCGTGCGGGCAGAACCGGTCACGGGCGGCCCGATAGCGGGCCTCGACATCGGCACCCAACCCGTCCGCCGCGATGCGGTGCACGAACCCGGCGACCTCGTCGGCGGTGCGGGCGAGGGGGCCGGGCCATTCCTCGGGCGGGAAATACAGGCCCCGGTAGCCTTCATAGTCTTCGATGTCGGGGGTGAGGAAGAGGATGGGCCGGCCGGTGGCGAGAAAGTCGAAGTAGATGCTCGAATAGTCGGTGACGAGGACGGAGGTGACGCCGAGCAGCCGGTTGGTGGCGATCTCGTTCGGCACGATCATGTGGGCCCGGGCCGAAGCCTTGCCCAGCATGCGGTGCACGATCTGGTGGGTCTTCAGGAGCACGCGATAGCCGGCGGGGGCGACCTGCTCCTGGATGCGCCGCACCGTCGCGGTCAACTCCTCGACGTCGTCTTCGGGCCGACCGAACTTCGTGCCTTTCCAGGTGGGGGCGTAGAGGACGATCTTGTCGTCGTCGGCGACCGGCAGCCCCGCGGCGCGCAGCTCGCCTCGCACCAGGAGCCCGCCCGCGCGGTCGAGGAACTGCCGGTCGATGCGCGGATAGCCCTCCTCCACGAAGCGGCCTCGAAAGATGCCGCGCATCTTGTAGGCGCTCTCGTACATCTGCTCCGCCATGAACGGGTTGGCGGCGAGCAGATAGTCGGCCTGCACGAAGTTGCGCACGATGTTCGCCGTGTCGAGCGCGCCGCCGGCCACGTCGTAGCCCATGCGTTTCAGCGGCGTGCCGTGCCACGTGTTGATGTAGGTCTGACCGTCGCGTTTGCCGAACCGCGGCGGGAATGTGGCGTTGTTGATCAGGTAGCCGCTCGTCGACAATGCGCGCCAGTACGCGGCGGAACGATACTCGACGAACGAGACGCGGTCGTCGCCGGCGAACTCCGCCCGCGCCTTACTGTGCCGGGCGCCCCGCAAGGCCCAGACATGGTGCAGCCCCGCAGTATCGCCGCGCGCGATGAGACGGCGAAAGATCGCCTCGGGGTTGCCGAGCATGCCGTTGCCGGAGAACGACTCGTAGAAGACGGTCTCGTTCTCGACCGGCTTGGCCCGCCAGAAGGCGTTCGTCTCGTAGCCGATGGCGCGTCTGACGTGACGATACAGTCGGGCGGGACTTCGTCGCATGATTGCCGATGATATCGGTACCGGATGAGGGAGCTATGAGAGGCGGGCGCCCGCGCCCTGCCGGGCTCCTGCGCACCGGCGTGGGGTCAGGACGCGGCGGCGAGGTCGAGGAGCTCCTGCGCGTGCCGGGCACCGGTGGCGGAACCGGTCAGCCCGGAAAGAAGCCGCGTCATCTCGGCGACCCGGTCTGCGCCGTCGAGGCGCCGCACGCTCGAGGCTGTGAGAGCCCCTTCGCGCTCCTTGACGATGGCGAGGTGATTGGTGGCGAAGGCCGCGACCTGCGCCAAGTGGGTGACGACGATGACCTGGGTGTGCCGGGCCAGACGCGCCAGGCGTCGACCGATCTCGATCGCGACGGCGCCGCCGACGCCTTGGTCGACCTCGTCGAAGACGAGGGTCGGCACCGGGTCGGCGTCGGCGATGACCACCTCGATCGCGAGCATGACACGGGAAAGCTCACCGCCGGAGGCGCCTCGGCCGAGCGGCCGGGCCTCGGCGCCCCGGTGGGGGCGAAGAAGCATGCGCACCGCATCTTTGCCCTGGGCGGCGTAGTCCGCAAGCGCCGTCACCTCGACGACGAGGCGTGCGTCGGGCATCGCGAGCGCCGCGAGTTCCCGGGTGACAGCCTCGCCGAGGCGTTCGGCGGCGGCCGCGCGACGCGCGCTCAGCCGGGCGGCCGCGCGACCAAGCGTCTCCTCGTCGGCCGTCAGGAGGCCGCGCAGCCTGACGATCTCGTCGTCGTCGCCCGAGAGCAGGGCGAGGCGCCCGGGTCCTTCGGCGGCGAGGGTGAGCACGTCGTCGAGGCCGGGCCCGTAGGAGCGCTGCAGCGCGGCAAGCGCGGCACGGCGCTCGTGAAGCGCCTCCAGCTCTTCCGCCGCACCGGGCTGCAGACCGTCGAGGTAGCGGGAGAGCTCGGCGGCCGCGTCGGCCGCCGCGTAGCCGAGGGAGCCGAGCGTCTCGGCGAGCGCGGCGAGCGCCGGGTCGTGGCCGCCGGCGCGTGCCAGGGTCGATTGCGCCAGGGCCACGAGGCTGACGACGTCCTGGCCCTCCCCCTCTTCTGACGAGAGCCATTCACGGGCCGCCGCCGCGGCGGAGTGCAGCTCTTCGAGGTTCGTGAGACGTTCGGCCCGCTCCGCGAGGCGAACATCCTCACCGGGGGCGGGGTCGAGGTCGGCGATGCGTTCCAACGCGTCACGCAGAAACTCCGCTTCCCGTCGCCGGGCGTCCAGCTCCCCCGAGAGCCGGTCCAGCTCTTCGCGGTGCCCGCGCCACGAGGCGTATGCGGCCCGGTACTCTCGGGCGGCCTCCGCGACCGGCTCTGCGCCGTACGCGTCGAGAGCGTGTCGCTGCGCGCCTTGGCCGCGCAGCCGCAACTGGTCCGACTGGCCGTGGA
>DASTNL010000029.1:0-4822 GCA_035720905.1 Microbacteriaceae bacterium | reverse complement strand
CCCCGTCTACTGGATGGTCAACGTCTCGCTGACCAGCGAGACGAACATGCGCAAGGACCCGCCCGACCTCATCCCGATCGGCGGCACCCTGCACGGCTACGAGGTGGTGCTGCAGCAGCAACTGCCGTTCCTCGGCACCAGTCTGCTGATCGGCCTCGGCACGGTCGTGGTCACCCTCGTGCTCGCGGCCCCCGCCGCGTTCTCCCTCGCCAAGCTGCGGCCCCGCGGCGGCGCGGTTCTCAACTTCGTACTCCTGATCGCGCAGATGATTCCCGCGATCATCATGGCGATGGGCTTCTACACGATCTACGTGCGCCTCGGCCTGCTCGACAGCGTCTGGGGGTTGATCATCGCCGACTCGACCATCGCCGTTCCCTTCGGGGTGCTGATCTTCACAGCCTTCATGATCGGCATACCCGACGAGTTGCTCCAGGCGGCCCGCATCGACGGCGCCAGCACCTGGCGCACCTTCGTCTCGGTCGTGCTGCCCGTCAGCCGCAACTCGATCGTGACGGTCTCGCTGTTCTCCTTCCTCTGGGCGTGGTCTGATTTCCTCTTCGCGAACACGCTCGACGGCGGCGGAAACCTCAAGCCGATCACGCTCGGCATATATGCCTACATCGGCAACAACAACCAGCAATGGAACTCGATCATGGCCACCGCCGTCGTCGCCTCCATTCCGGCGGCCGTGCTCCTGATCCTCGCCCAGCGCTACGTCGCCGCGGGCGTCACGGCGGGCGCCGTCAAGGATTGACGGCCCGCCGGCCTACCCCCTCATCCCTGTCGACTTCATAAAGGAATGCGCTCCATGGTCATGTTCACCACTCTCGGTCACGACGTGCTCGAGATCCGCCACCGGCACGAGGTCATCCGGGTGCAGGCGTGGGGTCGTGACAGCGTGCGGGTGCGCGCCGCGCAGCATCGGCTGCCGACGACCACGAACGGGGCACTCGACGAGCCGCCGGCAGACACCCCGAAAGCGACGGTCTCTGTCGCGGGCGACCGGGCGAGCCTCACGAACGGCCGGCTCCGCGTGGAGGTCGACTTCGACCTCGACAGCCCCTACCCCGAACCGTTGCTGACCTTCCGCACAGCCGACGGACACGAACTTCTGGCTGAACAGCGCGAACACTTCTGGATGCCCGGCGCGCGGGCATACTTCGGAAATCGCGCAGGGTCCTACGAGATCCACCAGCAGTTCGCCGCCTACACCGACGAGAAACTGTTCGGCATGGGCCAACGCACGCATGGGCGGCTCGATCTCAAAGGATTGGCGCTCGACCTCGTGCAGCGCAACGGCGAGGTGAGCATTCCCTTCGTGCTCTCGAACCGCGGCTACGGGCTGCTGTGGAACACACCGGCCGTCGGACGAGTCGAGTTCGCCCGCAACGCGACCCGGTGGCAAGCCGGGCAGGCCCGCGAGATCGACTATTGGTTGAGCGCCGCAGAAAGCCCGGCGGAGATCCTCGGCCGATACGCCGACGCGACGGGCCACAGCCCGGAACTGCCCGCCTGGGCCAGCGGATTCTGGCAGTCGAAGCTGCGCTACCGCACGCAGCAGGAACTTCTCGACGTGGCCCGCGAATACAAGAGACGCGACCTGCCTCTCTCGGTCATTGTCGCGGACTTCTTCCACTGGTCACATATGGGCGACTTTCGGTTCGACGCCCGAGAGTGGCCGGACCCCGACGCGATGGTCGCGGAACTCGCAGCACTCGGCGTCGAACTCATGGTCTCGGTCTGGCCCACCGTCTCGCCTTTGAGCGAGAACTTCACGACCTTCCATGACCGCGGGCTTCTGGTCGCCGCCGACCAGGGGGTGGAGTTTCAGCAGACCATCCAGGACAAAGACATGAACGCGCCCTCACCGGTCGCGTTCTACGACCCCACGAATCCGGCGACGCGCGAATACGTCTGGTCACTCATCGAGAAGAACTACCTTCGTCGGGGTATACGGGTGTTCTGGCTCGACGCCTCCGAGCCGGAACTGACCCCGGCACAGCCCGCGAACCTCAGCCTGTATGCCGGGCCGGGCGCCGAGACGGTCAGCCTCTACCCGAAAGAGAACGCACGGCTGTTCGCCGAAGGCATGGCGGCCGCGGGCCAGGAGGGCACGGTTCTGCTCTGCCGCTCGGCGTGGGCCGGATCACAGAAGTACGGCGCCGCCGTGTGGTCAGGTGACATCCCTGCGACCTGGGACTCGTTGCGGCGGCAGGTGCGGGCGGGGCTCGGCATCGCGCTTTCCGGCATCCCCTGGTGGACGACGGACATCGGCGGTTTTCACGGGGGCGACCCCGCCGACCCCGGCTACCGGGAACTCATGATCCGGTGGTTCCAGTACGGGGTGTTCTGCCCGCTCTTCAGGCTCCACGGGGACCGCCAGCCCCGGGTGCCCACCGGATACGCCATGACCGGCGGACCGAACGAGGTGTGGTCGTACGGAGACGAGGCCTACGAGCATCTCGCCGCGGCGCTGCGGTTGCGCGAACGCCTGCGACCGTACATTCATCGGGCGATGCGTGCCGCCTCGGCCACCGGCGTGCCGCCGATGCGCCCCCTGTTCGTCGACTTCCCTGACGACCCACAGTCGTGGTACCAGGAAGACGAGTTCCTGTTCGGGCCGGAGCTCCTCGTCGCGCCGATCCTCGAGGCCGGGCAGGCCGAACGGAACGTCTACCTGCCCTCTGGCGCGACCTGGGTCGACACCGGCACCGGGCTGTCCCACCCCGGAGGGCAGTGGCTGAGCGTCGCCACAAGCCTCGACCGCATCCCGACCTACGTCACCGAAGGATCCGAACTGCTTCATGTCATCCACTAGCCTCGGCGGGCCGGTCGAGCCCTCGCACGCCGTACTGCGCCCACTCGGAGTGGGCGAGATCATCGTCACAGGCGGGCTCTGGCACCGCCTGCAGAGCGTGAACGCCGAGGCGACGCTCGGCCACTGCCTCGCCTGGATGGAACGGATCGGCTGGATCGGGAACTTCGACCGCGCGGCGGCCGGAACAATCGGCGGCGACCACGCCGGCATCGAGTTCGTCGACTCCGAGGTGTACAAGCTTCTCGAGGCGATGGCCTGGGAGCTCGGCCGCAAGCCCGACGGCAGGCTCGAGCAAGAGTATGACTCTCTCGTCGGCCGGGTCGCCGCCGCACAACAGGCAGACGGCTACCTGCACACCAGCTTCGGTCGGGCGGGGCAGCCGGAACGCTATTCCAACCTCGAGTTCGGGCACGAGCTGTATTGCTTCGGGCATCTCTTCCAGGCGGCGGTCGCCCGGCTGCGCACCGGGCACGACGATCTCCTCCCCCAGGTCGCCAGGCGGCTCGCCGACCACGTCTGCGCCGCCTTCGGCCCCGACGGCCGCCCGGCGATCGGCGGCCACGCCGAGGTCGAGATGGGGCTCGTCGAGCTCGCCCGCGCGACCGGCGAGCGACGCTACCTGCGTCAGGCACAGATCTTCATCGACCGCCGCGGCCACGACACGCTGCGCCACGGCGCCTTCGGCCCCTTCGGTGCCGAATACTTTCAAGACGAGATGCCCGTGCGCGAGGCCCGAACGATGCGCGGGCACGCGGTACGGGCCCTCTACCTCGCCTCCGGCGCCGCCGACGTCGCCTGCGAGACCGGCGACAAGGAACTGGCCGAGGCGGTCAAGGCGCAATGGCAGGGCGGCATGACCCGCCGAACATACATCACGGGAGGGGTCGGCTCACATCACCAAGACGAAGGCTACGGAGACGATTTCGAGCTGCCCCCCGATCGCGCGTACTCGGAGACCTGCGCGGGCATCGCCTCCGTCATGCTCAGTTGGCGGCTTCTCCTCGCCACCGGTGACGAGGAATACGCAGACCTTATAGAACGCACCCTGCTGAACAACGTGCTCGCCTCCCCGAGAGAAGACGGCAAGGCGTTCTTCTATGCGAACACCCTGCACCAGCGCCGGCCCGGGACGGTACCCGACGAGCACGCCCTCGCACACCGGGCTGAGGCGAGCCTGCGCGCTCCTTGGTTCGAGGTCTCGTGCTGCCCCACCAACGTCGCCCGCACCCTTGCCAGTGTTGGCCTCTACTTCGCTACCGCGACAGACGCCGGAATCCAGATCCACCAATACGGGTGCTATCAGATCGCGACCACGCTCGCCTCAGGGCCGGTTCGTGTGCAGGTGGAGACCGACTACCCGTTCGACGAGTCGGTGAAGATCACTGTTCTTGAGGCCCCGGCCGCCGATACCACCCTCAGCCTGCGCATACCGCCGTGGGCCGGCGACACGATGCGACTCTCCGAGCCCGCCACGCGCCCGACACCCGGCGCGGCCGTCATCCGCCGCCGCTTCCTTGCGGGCGACGTCATCGAACTCGTGCTGTCGGTGCGACCACGGGTGACCCGGCCAGATCGTCGAATCGACGCCGTGCGCGGCACGTTCGCGGTCGAAGCCGGGCCTCTGGTGATGGCCTTGGAATCCGCCGACCTGCCGGCCGGGTGGAGCGTCAACGACATCGAGGCCGACCCGCTCAGCCTCGCCGGCTCCCCTGACGGGCCGACGCTCGATGTCACGCGTTGTGACACGGGCGACGGCTGGCCGTACCGCAGCGAGGCCCAGCACGACACCGGCGAGAAGAGAACAGCTCGGCTCATCCCCTATTCCACCTGGGCGAACCGCGGCCCCTCGACCATGCGCGTGTGGATCCCCGAGCCCGCCGCCGGGCTCTAAGCCACCGGGCGCCTCTGGCCCACACCGCCGAGGCCCTCCCTCAGAGCCGAACCTCACCCTGGCGCTGGTGGGCATCGACGTAGCCGACGACGAGGGCGCCGCCGACGATCACG
>DASTNL010000028.1:0-4790 GCA_035720905.1 Microbacteriaceae bacterium | reverse complement strand
CGTGGGCGACGCAGGTCGGCGGGCGAGACCGCGCCGTGCGGGCCCTCGAAGACGCGGGCCTGCCGGCCGGTCCGGTGCGGGCGGTGCGTGACGTCGCCCGCACGGAACCTGCCCGCTCGCGGGGCTCGTTCGCCCAGGTTCCCGACCCGGTGCTCGGCACACTCACCATCGTGAACACCCCGTTCAAGATGTCTTACTCCCGGGTCGGCCCGGAACGGGCCGCACCCGCTCTGGGCGCCGACACCGAACCCGTCGCCCATTTCCTCGCCCACCGATCAAGAAAGCAGAACACGTGACGACCCTCGACGAAGCATGGCAACGAGTTCGGGCAAAGACCCGCACGATGACGCGGATGGACGCCTTCCCGCTGTGGAGCGACGGCGAGGCCTGGGTGAGCGCCCCCTTCGACCACGGCGACCGCGGCATCCTGCCGCACGACGGCTCGTGGATGGCCGGCGACTTGCCCGCGATCACCTGGTTTCTCGCCCGGCAGGCCGGCGACGCGGTCCTGCCGCAAGGGCAAGGCGCCGGTCGTGACCGTGACACGCCCCACGACGACGCTGTGACACAGGCGAAAGCTTGGAGCGGCCGGCTGGCGAACCGAACCAATATCACGAGTTTCGCATCGGTGTCGCACATGTTCTTCCGCGGCGCCTTTTTGCCGCTCGTCGCGCATGGCGCCGGCGGGCTGCGCCCCATGCTGGAACGGGCCGCAGAGACGATCTCTCGCCGGTTCCTGCGCATCGGATACATGAAGTCGTTCGGCGAGCCCGACGACAAGCGCTATCCCTTCACGACGATCGACGACGTCATCAACCTGTGCATCCCTCTCTGGCACGCGCACGAGACGGGCGACGAACGCCTCGCCGACGCCGTGCGCCGCTCTGTCGCCCTCATGGCCGACCGGCTGGTGCGCGCCGACGGCTCGACGTCGCAGGTGCTGCACTTCGACGAGCAGGGAACGGCGGGGGAGACCGGAACGTACCAAGGCTTCTCGCCGGCGGGCTGCTGGTCCCGGGGACTCGCGTGGGGCATCTATGGTTTCGCGATGTTCCACGCCCTGTCGGGCGAGGCGGTGCACCGCGAGGCGGCCGATGCGATGGCGGACTTCTGGATGGACCGGGTACAAGACGACCCGGCGCCCGTCTGGGACTTCTCCTTACCCGAAGGCGAGCCGGTCATCCGTGACAGCTTCGCGGCGAGCCTCGCCCATGCCGGCATCCTGGAACTCGCCAGCTGGAGCTCCGGCGAACGCGCAGACAGCCTGCGCGACTACGCCCGAACGATGGCGGCCCGGCTCGCGGAAGGCTACGTGCTCGGGCACGGCGGGCCGGGCATCCTGCGTGGCGCGGCGCTTGACGTGCCCCATAACCACGGCGTCGGCCACGACTGTGCGGTCATCGTCGGAGACAGCTACTTCACCGAGACGCTCTGGCGGCTGCGGAACCCGGCAGGAGACCCGTCGATCCTGGGCGAGGCCGCGCGGCCTGCAGACGAAGCTTCGGTGACACGATGACCGGAGGTGTCATGGATTCCACTCTAAGCAAGGCCGCCTCGAGCGCCGCCGCGGCCATCCGCGAGACGAAGACGATCGCGATCATCCGTGAGAAGAGCGAGGAAGCGGCCCGGCAGGAGGCCACCCGGCTCCTGGGCTGCGGCGTGCGCGTCGTCGAGGTCTCGCTCGTGACGCCGGGCGCGCTCGACGTGCTGCGTTGGATGAACGACTCTCTGCACTCCGCCGGCCGGCATTTCGGCGCCGGCACGGTGCTCACCGCCGACGACGCCCGTGCGGCGAAGAAGGCGGGGGCGGAGTTCATCGTCAGCCCCATAAGCTCGCTTGCGCTGCTCGGCGCCGCGCACGAGGCCGGAATGACGAGCGTCGTGGGTGCCCTCACGCCGACCGAGTGTCACGAGGCCGCGACCGGCGGCGCGGATTTCGTCAAACTCTTCCCGGCCAGCCTGTGGTCCCCGAAAGACATGAAAGGCCTGCTCCAAGCCTTACCGACCTTGCGCCTCGTGCCGACCGGCGGCGTGACCCTCGACTCCGCGACCCGCTGGATCGAGGCCGGCGCCGTCGCGCTAGGACTCGGCGGCACGTTGCGCCGCGCGGGTGACGCCGCGGTCGCGGCCCTCCTCGCCGACCTCGCAGCCACCTCGGTCGGCTGACTACCCATGACAAAACCCGCCACCCCGGACACGTCACAACACCGCCGCGCACGCGGCACGCACGACGCCGCACCCGCACTCATCGGCGTCGACTGGGGGAGCAGCCGCCTTCGCGCCTACCTCCTGACCGCCGACGGCCGGGTGCTCGAGACATTGACGCGAGACGTCGGTATCCTCGGCACGCCCGTGGCACGGCAGCGGGAGGTGCTGAGCCGGGCGTTGGCGCCATGGCTTCGCCGGCACCCGGCCATGCCGATCGTCGCCGCCGGCATGATCGGCAGCAGCAGCGGCATGGTCGAGACGAGCCCGGTGGCGGCGCCCGCCGACGCGGCGAAGGTCGCGGCGGGGGTGAGCCACACGGCCCTCGCCGACGGCACCGATGTCGTCGTGCTGCCCGGCCTCGTCGACCGACACGGCGACCATGACGACCTGTTACGGGGGGAGGAGGCCCAGATTCTGGGTTGGCTCGCCTCCCCCGACGCCGTGCCGGAGGCGGTGCTCGTGCTGCCGGGAACGCACAGCAAGTGGGTGCGGATCGCCGCCGGCACGATCCGGGGGTTCCACACCTTTCCCACCGGGGAGCTTTTCGCCACCTTGCGGGAGACCCCGTCTCTGAAGAGCGCCCGGGAGGCGCGCGGGGGCCAGGCGGCGTCGAAGACTCCTGGGGATGCGACGCCGGGGCGCCGCCCTGCCGTGAATGCGGCCGCGTTCCGCGACGCGGTGACGCGGGGGCTGGCAAGCCCCGGCCTCTCTCACGACCTCTTCGGGCTCCGGGTCACCGCCCTCGCCCGCGGTGCCGGGCACGCCGCAACACCACCCGCCGCACCGTTCCCGCTGGACGACGCTCTCTCCGGCCTGCTTCTCGGCCACGAGATCCACGAGGCGACGGGCCGGGGGCTTCTCGCCGAGCGGCTGCCGGTCGTCGTCGTCGGTGACCTGCCATTGAGCGAGCGCTACCGCACCGCCCTCGAGGTTGCCTCACTCGAGGCGACCGTGGCGGATGCGGAGCGCTGCGTCGCCCGCGGGATCGCGACGGTCCACGCCCTCGCCTGAGCGCGCCCCACACTTCCCGAAGCCGCGGGAGCTCCCGGGCGCACCGGCCGGCAGCCGCGGCCGCACCCACCCGGATGCTCCCGGCCTGACCTACTCGACGGTGACCGACTTGGCGAGGTTCCGCGGTTGGTCGACGTCCACCCCCCGAACGCCAGCGACTGCCATGGCCAGCATGTGCAGCGGCACGACGGCGAGAAGCGGCGAGAGAAGCGGGTCCGTCTCGGGGATGACGACCCGGCCGGAACCCGCCGGGCCGTCATCGGCCGGCACGCCGCCGACCTGGCCGATCACGGTGACGTCCGCACCGCGTGCACGCAGCTCTTGCACCGTGGAATCCATCTTCGCGCCGAGCAGAGTCCCCTGAGGCGGGGCCAAAGCGATGACCGGCCGGCCCGGCTCGATGAGCGCGATCGGCCCGTGCTTCAACTCGCCCGCCGGGAACGCCTCCGCATGCACATACGACGTTTCCTTCAGCTTCAACGCGCCTTCGCGGGCGACCGGGAGCAAAACGCCCCGACCGAGGAGGAAGATCGACGGCACGGCGGCCAGCTTCGCAGCGACGGCGTCGACCGCCGGCCGTTGCGTGTCGAGCACCGTGCGAATCTGGCCGGGAATCTTCAGCAGGCTCTCGATCGCCGCCGCGTGCAGATCCGAGAGGCCACCCCGAGCGGCCCCCGTCTGCGGCACGCGACCGGCGAGGTGCAACGCCACGAGGAGGAGCGCCACGACCTGCGCGACGAACGCCTTCGTCGAGGCGACCGCCACCTCCGGCCCCGCCCGGGTGTATAAAACGGCGTCGGATTCGCGCGGAATCGAGGAGCCCTGCGTGTTGCAGACCGACAAGGTGAGGGCGCCCCGCTCCCGCGCATAGCGCGCGGCCATCAACGTGTCCATCGTCTCGCCGGACTGGCTGATCGTGACGACCAGCGTGCCCTCCTCGACGAGCGGTTCTCGGTAGCGAAACTCGTGGGCGAGCTCGACGCTCGTCGGAATGCCGGCCCACGCCTCCAACGCATGGCGTGCCGCCTCGCCGGCGTAGTACGCGGTGCCGCAAGCGAGGATCAGGATCTTCCGCACCGAGAAGCCGGCCGCAAGAAGACCCTCCAGTTCGGGCAGGCGCACCCTGCCGCCGTCGAGACGCCCCCGCAGCGTGTCGGTGACGGCGGCCGGCTCCTCGTCGATCTCTTTCGCCATGAACGACGGCCAGCCGCCCTTCTGGGCGGCCGCCGGGTCCCAGTCGACCTCGAACGGCTCCGGCTCTGCAGGCCGACCGGCGAGGTCGGTCACGACGATGCCTTCCGGGGTGGCGGCCACGACCTGGTTCTGCCCGAGCGCCAATGCGTGCCGGGTGTTGTCGGCGAACGCGGCGACGTCGGAGGCGAGAAAGACCTCGCCCTCGCCGATGCCTACGACGAGCGGCGAGTCGCGCCGGGCCGCCACGACGAGCCCGGGGTGCTCGCGGTGCATCGCGACGAGCGTGAACGCACCCTCCAGCCGTGCGGCCGTGGCGCGCATCGCGGCCCCCAGGTCGTGGCGCGACCGATATTCCCGGGCGAGGAGCCAAGCCGCCA
>DASTNL010000027.1:0-2979 GCA_035720905.1 Microbacteriaceae bacterium | reverse complement strand
CCATGTTGACGATGTTGACCGCGCCGAAGCCGGGGCCGACGACGAAGCGCGGCGGCATGATCGGGGAGGGGCTGCGACGGATGTGCCGGGCGAAGGCCACGGCCGCCGCCACGGCGAGTACCGCGAAGGCCGCGAACGGCGCCGACGCGACCGCGTGGGGGTCGCCGCCGACAAGGTTCAGGGCGAACATGAAGCCCAACACCGTCAGCCCGAGAAGGATCGTGCCGGTCACGTCGACCCGGCCGGGGCCGCGGGTGCCCGGCAGGTCTTTCGGCACGAAACGCAGGCAGAGAACCAAGAGGAGGATCCCGATGGGCACGTTGACGAAGAAGATGCCCCGCCACGACCAGTAGTCGATGAAGAGGCCCCCCAAGACGGGCCCGGCCATGCCGCCGATCGGGAAGATGCTGCCGAAGAGCCCGACCGCCTTGTCGCGGCCCGGCCCGAAGTGGTCGACGATGATTCCCGTCGCCGAGGGCGTGAACCCCGCGCCACCCAGGGCCTGAACGAAACGCAGCACGACGAGCATGTAGATGTTGCCAGAGAGCGCGCACAGGAGCGAAGAGACGGTGAAGACGACCACCGAGACGAGGAACACGCGCCGGCGCCCGTACCGCTCGCTGAGGCGGCCGGAAAGCATCAAGACGAGCATCAGGCCCAGCGAATACGCGGTGATCGTCCACCCCGTCCAGGTGATCGGCGCGTCGAGGTCGTGCTCCAGCGAATTCAATGCGGTGGCGACGATGGTCGAGTCGAGGGAGCTCATCAAGAGCGCCAACGCGACGGTGGAGAACATGAGCAGCGGGTGCGCGGCCACGGCGTCCCGGCCGCTTTGCTCGGCCGGCGCCACGACGTTACCCACCGAACAACCCTCCAGGCCCACGCGTCATCCACCGGCGGCAGACGATCTGTCATACCGTCCGAAACGTCATGGGCCCGGACGCCGTTTTTAATGCTAGTTCCTCGCCGCCGCATCCGGAAAGCCTGCGGGGTTGCCGAGACTTCTCCTATGGGCCGCTGGGAACCGTCCGCTGCCTAGCGGGCGGGCGGGCGGGCCGGCGGCGGCGGGATGCAAGGCGCGTCACGCGGGCCAGCGCAGCCCCGCGCCGTGCCGGTGGAGGCCGCACGCGATTTTCTCGCAGACGCATACGATGGTGTGCTGTGGCAAAACAGCGACCCGCCCGGCCTCGCCCGGCACTGACGCCCGGGGGTGTCGCCTACGCGCTTAAACGCGCCCTGCTCGGTAAGCCTCTCATCACGAGGCAGCTCTCGGGCCAGAAACTATCGAAGAAGGTCGCCCTCGGGGTTCTCTCGCCCGACGCGATCTCGTCGGCCGCCTACGGGCCGGAACAGATTCTCATCGAACTCCTGCCGGCGGCCGGGCTCGCCGCCTTCGCCCTTGCCCTGCCCATCACCGGGGTCATCCTCGTCGTGCTGGTGCTCGTTGCCGCCTCGTACCGCCAGGTGGTCATGGCCTACACCCGCCAGGGCGGCTCCTACGTGGTCACCCGTGCCAACTTCGGGCCGCGCGTCGCGCAGGTCGCGGCGGCCGCACTGCTGATCGACTACGTCGTCACGGTCGCCGTGCAGACCGCGGCCGGCACCGTCGCCGTCGTCTCCGCGGTTCCGGCCCTCGGGCCCTACAGCCTCGAGATCACGATCGGCGTCGTGGTCGTGCTCTGCTATGTGAACCTCCGCGGGTTGCGGGAGGCGGGAAAGCCGTTCGCGGTACCGACATACTTCTTCGTGCTGATGGTCGGCGGCATGATCGTCACCGGCGTCGTGCGCATCTTGTTCTTCGGCGGGCTGCCGCAATACGATCCGAGCGCGATGGCGGGCGTCGTGCCGATCGGCCACGGCGACGGCCTCGTCGCGGGCGCGACCGTGCTCGTGCTTTTGCGTGCGTTCGCGAACGGCGGCTCCTCCCTGACCGGGGTGGAGGCGATCTCCGACGCGGTCTCCGCCTTCCAGCCGCCGCGTGGCGTCAACGCCCGCCGCGTGCTGTTCACCATGGCGAGCATCCTCGGCTTTCTCCTCGCCGGCATCGCCTTCCTGGCCTACGTCACGCACGCGACCCCCTACCAGTCGGGTTACCCGTCTGTACTCTCCCAAGAGGCGCGGGCGGTCTTCGGTAACGGGGCCGCAGGGCACGTGCTTTACGGCCTCGTGCAGGCCTCGTCGGCGCTCATCCTCTATACCGGCGCGAACACGAGTTTCAACGGCTTCCCGTTCCTCGCGAGCTTCGTGGCCTCCGACCGCTTCTTGCCGCGGCAGCTGACGAAGCGCGGGCACCGGCTCGTGTTCTCGAACGGCATCATCGTCTTGGCCGTGCTGGCGATCGCGTTGCTCATCGTCTCTGGCGGCAGCGTCACCGCGTTGGTGCCGTTCTATGCGATCGGCGTGTTCACCGGCTTCGCGATGGCTGGCTACAGCATGACGAAATATCACCGCACCCACCGGGAGCAGGGTTGGCGGCGCAAGCAGGCCATCAACCTGGGTGCCGGCGTCATGTCGACGATCGTCGTGCTGGTCTTCGCCGTGGCGAAGTTCACCGAGGGCGCCTGGGTCGTCGTCGTCATCTTCCCGCTCCTCGTGCTCGTCTTGATGCGGCTGAACCGGGAATACCGGGCGGAGGCGGCGGTGCTCGACCGGGTCACCCGCCGCGAGGTTGCGGCCGGCACGTACACGCACCACAGCGTCTACGTGTTCGTCAACGCACTCGACCTCGCCACCATCGAGGCGCTGCGCTACGCGGCGACCTTGCGGGCAGACGAGGTGACGGCGGTGCATTTCGTTCTCGACACGCAGTTCGCCGAGCGGCTGCGCACCCGTTGGCAGTCCCTGCGCGTCGCCGTCACTCTGCGGGAGATCGACGTGCCCGACCGGCGCTTGGCGCGCGCCGCCCGGGCCCTGATCGTGCAGAAGCTGAAGGGCACACCGGGCACACCCGGCGTGACCGTGCTGTTGCCGCGCCGCAGC
>DASTNL010000026.1:0-2439 GCA_035720905.1 Microbacteriaceae bacterium | reverse complement strand
ATACCTGCCGTACGGTGCGCAGCACCTTCTCGACGTCTCGCCGGGTGATGCGCCCGTCCGGGCCGGTGCCCTCGACGGAGCCCACGTCGATCCCCTGCTCGCGGGCGAGCTTACGGGCTACCGGGCTTGCGAAGATCCGTGTGCGGCCCGCCCGGCCCGCTGCCGGCGCCGCGCCGACACCTCTGCCCGCCGGGCCGACACCATCGGCACCAGAGGTACCGGCCGAATCTTGTTCGGGGCTCGCCGCCGCCGACAGTCCCAACTCCCGCTCGACTGCGGCTGCGTCTTCGCCGGCCCCCACGAGCACGACGATCGGATCGCCGACCGGCACGACGGCCCCCACGGGCACGAGGATGCGCCCGACGACCCCGGCCTCCTCCGCCTGGTACTCCACGGTCGCCTTGTCGGTCTCGACCTCGGCGATGGTGTCGCCGACCGCGACCTCGTCGCCCTCGGCGACCAGCCAGGCAGCGATCGCACCCTCTTCGGCACCGGCCAAGACGCTCGGCATGCGGATGACGCCGGCCATGTCAGTTCCTTCCCCCGAAGCCTTCGCGCGCCTTGACGAGGCCCGCCACGACCTCCTCGGTGCGGGCGATCGCCGCCCGCTCCAGAACCTTGGAGATGCTCGGCGAGGTTCCGGAGCCAGTCACGCGCAAAACGGGCTGGTCGAGCCAGTCGAAGAAGCGCCTCTGCAGCTCGTCGGCGAGCCAGGCGCCGTATGAGGTGCCCACGGCGCCCTGTTCCACGATGAGCACACTGTTGGTCTTGCGGATGCTCTCGCCCACGCTCTCCCAGTCGAGGCTCGCGCGGTCGAGGAAACGCAGGTCGATGAGTTCCGCATCCACCCCGGTCTCCTCAATGGCCTCGGCACAATGGGCGACCATCGACAGGTAGCTGAGCACCGTGACATCTTCGCCGGGTCGGCGGATCGCAGCCTTGCCGAACGGCAGCTGATAATCGAGGTCGTCGGGGATCTCGCCGCGCTTTCCGTACAGGTCGACATGCTCGATCATCAAGACCGGGTCTTCCAACGCGAGGGCGATGTTCATGAGGCCGACATAGTCGGCGGGCGTCGAGGCGGCCATGATCCGCCAACCGGCGCTCGTGGCGAAGATGCCGGCCGGATCCATCGAATGCTGCGAGCCGTATCCGGTGCCCATCGCGACCTTGGTGCGCAAGACGAGCGGTACCGTGTCACCGCCGCCGTACATGTGGCGCACCTTGCCGATCTGGTTGAAGACCTGGTCGGCCGCGACCCAGAGAAAGTCGGGGTACATGAACTCGACGACGGGCCGGTAGCGGCCGTCGAGGGCGATGCCGCCGCCCAGGCCGACGAACGCATTCTCACTGATCGGCGTGCCGAGCACCCGCCCCGGGTACTTCGCCGCGAGACCCTTGGTCGCGCCGTTCGTACCGCCGCCCAGGTGGTGCACGTCTTCGCCGAGCACAATGATGCGCGGGTCCTCTGCCATGCGCCGATCCATCACGGCGGCGACGGCCTCGACGAATTTGCCCGGGTGAGAGGGGCCGGAACCGTCGCCGACGCGGGCGCCCGCCAGCTCGGAGAGGTCGCCGCGGATGCCGACGTCGACGAAGGCCGGGTCGGGCCACAACTCGGGGCGGATACGGCGCGCGCCACCTTTCGCCTCGGGGGCATCCGGGTCGGGCTCCGTCAGCGCGCCTATCGCCCGGGTGACGGCCTCTTGAGCCTGCGCGCGCACCGCGGCCTGACCCTCGGCGTCGAGCGTGCCGCGGCGCAGCAACTCCGCCTCGACGCGGGTGATCGGGTCACGCCGGCGCCACGCAGTCTCCTCATCTTTGGTGCGGTAGCCGAACGCGCTGCCCGGGTAGGGGCCGTTCTGGTGAAAGTAGCGGTACACCTGCGCCTCGACGAGCGCCGGGCCCTCGCCCGCACGCATCCGCTCCCGCGCCTTCTCCATCGCCAGGTGCACGGCGAGCGGATCCATGCCGTCAACCCGCCAGGCGGGGATGCCGAAGCCCGGCGCCCGTGCCGAAAGACGCTCGTCGGCGGTGACCTCGGTCACGTGGGTCGAGACGGCGTAGAGGTTGTTCTCGACGAAGAAACACAGCGGCAGCTTCCATGCCGCAGCGAGATTCATCGTCTCCAGCACCGAGCCGATGTTCGCGGCGCCGTCGCCGAAGTACGCGACAGTGACGTCCGACCCCGAGGCGCTGCCCGCCCCTGCTGAAGCCGCGGCCGCCGGCCCCTGTTCGCCCGGACCCGGTTGCGCGGCACGACGCTGGCCCCACGCGTTGCCTGCCGCGAACGGCACGCCGCCGCCGACGATCGCGTTCGTGCCGAGGGCCCCGGCTTCGTGCCACCTCAGGTGCATCGAGCCGCCGCGGCCGCTCGAGAAGCCGGGCTTCAGGCCGAGGATCTCGGCGAGGGTACGTTGCAGAAGCGCCGCGATCTCG
>DASTNL010000025.1:0-3945 GCA_035720905.1 Microbacteriaceae bacterium | reverse complement strand
TTGCGTCGGCATGCCCAGCGCGTCGCCGATCGCGAGGCCCTGCAGCGCGGCCAAGGCGTGGCCCTGCGTGGTCGCCCGCCTTGCATCCGCCCGCGCCGCCGTCGGCGGTTCTTCTTCTCGTTCGGGTTTTCGCCCTGGTGTCGTCATGCTCCTTCGGCCAGAACCTGCTCGACCGTCGTCGTCTCGATCATCGGCGCGTAGAGGCTCATGGCCCGCAAGGCGCGCTCGTGATCGGCCTCGCTCACCCCCGCGCAGGCGTCGGCCACGACCCGCACGTGGATGCCGGCGTCGGCGGCCGGCAGCGCCGTGGAGATGACGCAGCAGTCGGTGGAGACGCCGGCCAACACGATCTCGTCGGTGCCCTCGGTCGCCCGTGCCAATTCCGCCCCCCACTTTCCGAAGGTGGTGCGGCTGACGACGGGGTGCCCCGCCGTCTCGAACTCGGCGGTGATGTCGTAGAGCGGGTCGTTCGGCGGCACGAGCGCGAACGACCATTGCCGGTAATACGGCACCCAGGAGCCCTGCGGGTTCTCGGGCGCGACGAACCGGGTGAAGGCGACCCGCCGCCCGAACAGCGGGATCAACGCGCGGATCTTCTCGGAGACCCGCGCGTAGCCGGGTGTCGCCCAGTCGTCTGGCGGGCCGGCGAAGATGCGCTGCATGTCGATGACGACGAGCCACGCCTTCGCGTTTTCCACCCCTGCGGCCTCAGTCACGACGGTCTCCCCTCGTCACGCCTCTGTGGCGTGTCGGCCGGTGTGCTCGCCCGCCGGCACGCCGTCGTCGGGCAGCGCCTCTTGTCGGCGCACCCGCGCCCGCCCGAAGAGCAGCACACCGAGGTAGCCGATCACGAGCGCGGCCAAGACGCCGAGGTTGGCGAACGCCCAGTCGCCCTTCACCCCGCCGAGCGGGCCCAGCAGGTAGCCCAGCCAATCCATGCCCGGCATGCCGGGGTTGACGATGAGCCCCCAACCGACCGCCGTGCCGACGACGAGCGTCGCCAGGGCCGGCCAGCTCGCATAGCCGTAGCGGCCGCGCGGGGTGAAGAGGTCGGTGTCGTGGTAGTTCTTGCGCCGCAGAGTCAGGTCGGCGAGGAACACGCCGCACCAGCAGGCGATCGGTGTGCCCAGCGTGATGAGGAAGGCCTGGAACGGGCCGATGAAGTCGCCGGCGAAGAACACGATGTAGACGGCGCCGATCACCATGATCACGCCGTCGATGCCCGCCGCGACGGGCCGCGGAATCTTCAGGCCGGTGCTCATGAGGGCGATGCCGGAGGAGTAGATGTCGAGCACGGCGCCGCCGACGAGGCCGAGAATGGCGACGATCGCGAACGGGATGAGGAACCACACCGGCAGGATCGTCGTCAGCGCGCCGATCGGGTCGGCCGCGATCGCCTTGTCGAGCTTGGTCGACGAGGCGGCCAGGAGCAGGCCGAAGACGATGAGGATGACCGGGGCGAGGGAGGCGCTGAACGTGGTCCAGCCGACCACGCCCCGGCTGGAAGACCGGCGCGGCAGGTAGCGGGAGTAGTCGGCAGCCGCCTGCACCCAGCCCAGCCCGAACCCGGTCATGACGAAGACGAATCCGCCGACGACGTGGGCGAACGAGCCGTTCGGCACCGCCGCGACGGAGGCGAAGTCGATGTGCCCCCACACGAGGACGATGTACATGATGGTCAGAACGGCGGTGACGATCGTGATGACGGTCTGCATGCGCATGATGACGTCGAAGCCGTAGATGCCGCCGCCGACGACCAGCAGGATCACGACGACGAGTGTCACGATCTTCGTCGGCGTGCCGCTGGCCAGGCCGAGCTCGTGGAACACGGTCGAGATCGCGAGCACCGCGAGAGAGGCGAGCACCGTCTCCCAGCCGACCGTGATGAGCCACGAGATGAGCGACGGAAGCCGGTTGCCGTGCACGCCGAAGGAGGCGCGGCTGAGGGTCAGGGTCGGCGCGGAGCCCCGCTTGCCGGCCAGCGAGATGAAACCGCAGAACACGAACGAGAGGACGATGCCGACGATGCCGACGAGGGTCGCCTGCCAGAAGGAGATGCCGAAGCCGAGCACGAAGGAGCCGTAGCTGACGCCCAGCACTGAAACGTTCGCGGCGAACCATGGCCAGAAGAGGCTCGCCGGCCGACCCTTGCGTTCGCTCTCCTCGATGAGGTTGAGCCCGTTCAGCTCGACGCCACCGACCTTGCCGCCGGGTGTCGCATCGACTTTCGTGGTTGACATGGGTCCCTTCCCGTGCTTTGCGAGCGTGTCGATTGCTGAAAAACTACCAGGAATATCGGGACAGGGAAGACGATGATGTGTTATAACACGCACTTAACCTGTGATAAAGCCTTCTGAACGCATCCAATCGAAGGCGACGCTCGCAGGGTCTTCGCCGTCGAGGTCCACCTTGGCGTTGAGTCTTTGGAACAGCGCGTTGTTCCATTTCGCGGTGACGGCCGCGAAATTCTTCACCAGCTGCGGGTACTTCTTCGCCACTGCCGTGCCGAAGACCGGCGCGGAGGCGTACGAGGGAAAGAAGTGTTTGTCATCCTGCAGCACGAGGAGGTGCAACGCCTTGATGCGGCCGTCGGTGGTGAACACCTCGCCGAAGTTGCAGGCGCCGTGCGCGGTGGCGCTGTAGACCGCGCCCGTGTCCATGATGGCGACGTTGCCGCGCGGCACCCCGTCTTTGCCTTTCGCCCCGAAGGTGAGCCCGTATTTCTTCAGCATGGGCTTGAAGCCGTCTTGCCGGGAGTAGAACTCGTCTTCCACGCAGAACGTGCGCTCCTTGACGGGGAGGTCTTTCAGCTGTGACAGCTTCGTGATGCCGCCGAGCTTCGCCTTGCTGCTCTGGCGGATGGCGAGGGCGTAGGTGTTGTTCTCTCGGGAGGGCTTGCCCCACGTCAGCCCGTTCTTCAGGTCGGCGTCGTGCACGGCCTGCCACTGCTTCTGCGGGTCCGGAATGCCCTTCTGGTGGCCCAGATAGGTCAGCCACGCGGTGCCGGTGTAGTCGAACGTGATATCGGCCCCGCCGGTCAGCATCAGCTGGCGCACCGGCACGGAGCCGGGCACGTCGCTGAGGTCTTTCACGCGGAAACCGGAGGCCCGGGCGGTCAGCGCCGCGATCTTGCTCATGATGAGCTGTTCGGTGAAGTTCTTGCCGGTCACCGTGATCGACGTGCCCTCGGCCCCGGGCACCTTCTGCAGGCTGCCCGGCCCGGGCTGCGGCACGTAGGCGGAGGAGGCCTGGAGTCCGCAGCCGGAGAGCGCCAGACTGCAGGCCACGGCCAGCGCGGCCCAGATTGCCCGTCGCATGGTGCGCCGGCCGGCTTTGCGTGTGGTGGCCTCGTGTGCTCGCTGCGACGTCATGCTGGATTCGGTCCTTCCGGTCTCGCGTGTGGCCCTGCAGGCCGCGGGGGCCTCACAGCCCTTTGGGGCGGGCGACGAACTCGACGACGCGCCCGATCCAGTCGATGACGAGTGCCAAGAGCGCCACGAGCAGCGAGCCGACGACAAGCACCGTCGGTAGGTCGAGGTTCACGCCCGTTGTGATGAGCAGGCCCAGGCCCCCGCCGTTGATGAACGTTGCCAGCGTCGCCGTGCCGACGAGCAGCACCAGCGCCGTGCGGATCCCGGCGAGCATCACCGGTACGGCGAGCGGCAGCTCCACGCGACCAAGCACGGCGAGGGCGCTCATCCCCATGCCGCGGCCGGCCTCGATGAGGCTGCGGTTCACCCCGTTCAGCCCGACGATGGTGTTGTGCAGCACCGGCAGGATCGCGTAGAGCACGAGCGAGACCGTGGCGGCCCAGAACCCGAAGCCGAGCCAGAACGCCAGCAACACGATGAGCCCGATCGCGGGCGCGGCCTGCCCGATGTTCGCGATCGCCAAAACCACCGCGGAGGCCCGGCGCAACCGCCCGCGGGTCAGCACGATACCGAG
>DASTNL010000024.1:0-4635 GCA_035720905.1 Microbacteriaceae bacterium | reverse complement strand
CGCCGGAGCGGACTTCGTCATCAACACGATCCAAGTCGGCGGCATCGCAGCCACCAAGGTCGACCTCGAGACGCCGAAGAAGTACGGTCTGCTGCAGACAATCGGCGACACGACCGGAGTCGGCGGCGTCTTCCGCGCGCTGCGCACCTTTCCCGTGCTGGCCGGCCTCGCCCGTGACATGCAGGCGGTGTGCCCCGACGCCTGGCTCTTGAACTACACGAACCCGATGGTCATGAACGTCTGGTGGCTCTCGCGCGTCGCCCCGCAGCTGAAGGCGGTGGGCCTCTGCCACAGCGTTTACTGGACGGTGCACAACCTCTGCAAGCTGCTCGGCGTGCCGCAAGACAGGGTTCAGTACCGCTCGGCGGGGGTCAACCACCAGGCCTGGCTCACCGAGTGGAGCCTCGACGGCGAAGACCTCTACCCGCGGCTGCGTCAGAAGATCGCCGACGACCCGGAGCTCACGCGGCGCACACGGGTGGAGATCTTCAAGAGGATCGGCTACTACCCGACCGAGTCGAGCGAGCACTCCTCGGAGTACCTCTCGTGGTTCCTGCGCTCCCCCCAGCAGATCGAGCGATTCCGCCTGACGCCGCTGGAATACATCCAGACCTCCGAGGCGAACGTCGCCGAGTTCGAAGACGCGAAGGAGGCGCTGAAGACCAACCGCGAGCTCACCCTGAACCAAGAGGCCACGGAATACGCGCCGCAGATCATCCACTCCATCACGACGGGCAAGGCCTCGCGCATCCACGCGAACGTCATTAACCACGGGCTGATCGACAACCTGCCCGAAGGCGCGACGGTCGAGGTCATCTCCACCGTCGATCGCGCCGGCATCACCCCGGAGCCGTTCGGCGCCCTCCCCGTGCAGGCGGCGGCGTTGAACCGCACCTACCTCTCGGTGGCCGAGCTGACCGTCGAGGCCGCGCTGACCGGGGATGCGCGGATGGTGCGCCAAGCGGTGCTCGTCGACCCCAACGCGAGCTCCAGCCTGCTGCCGGAGGACATCTGGCGGCTCTGCGACGAGTTGACCGAGAAGCACCGTGCCTACCTGCCGAAGAGCCTCGGCGGAGACCTCGAGTTCACGCTCTGAGAGTCACTGACCCGGGTGCCGGCCTTCGGGAGGCAGGCCCGGGTCGTCCCGGACACGGCCGGGGCGAGGCGGATGCGATGCCGGCCTCGCCCCGGCCTTCTTCTGCCCGCCGCGAGACACGCATTCTAAAACTTACATTCTTTGACAGTAGAATATGAAGCGGCTTACAGTCAGCACGAAATATTCGCAGAAGGAAAGAAAGAAAGTGGGAGAGCGATGAGCGATATCGTCATCGTCGGCGGCGGCCTGACCGCGGCCACGGCGGCCAAGACACTGCGCGGCGAGGGTTTCGACGGGGGGATCCGCATCTTCGCGGGCGAGAACCACAACCCCTACCTGCGGCCGCCGCTTTCCAAGGAATACCTGCAGGGCAAGGCCGGGCTTGACGCCGTCTGGGTCGAGAAAGCCGAATGGTACGGCGAGAACAACGTGCAGCTCGACACGGGCACGACCGTGACCGCCATCAACCCGGCCGGCCACGAGGTCGAGGCCGGCGGCGCGAAGGTGCACTACGACCAGCTGCTCTTGGCGACCGGATGCTCGCCGCGCCACCTGCCCATCCCCGGCGCCGACCTCGACGGCGTGCTCACCTTGCGCACCCTCGACGACTCCGACCGCCTGAAAGAGATCTTGACGGGCGGCGGCAAGCATGTCGTGCTCATCGGCGGCGGCTGGATCGGCCTCGAGATCGCCTCCAGCGCGAAACAGCTGGGCAACGAGGTCGTCGTCTTGGAACGTGACCCGATTCCGCTCGGCCGGGTGCTCGGCGACGAGCTCGGCACCTACTTCACGCAGTTCCAGCGCGGCAAAGGCGTCGATATTCGCGGCTCCGTCAACATCACGGGCATCGTCGGTGAGAACGGCAAGGTCACCGGCGTCGGCATCGAAGGCGGCGAGACCGTTGCCGCCGACGTCGTCTTGATGGGCGTCGGCGTCGTGCCGAACGTGTCCCTCGCGAAGGACGCCGGGCTCGACGTGCAGAACGGCATCACGACGAACGCGGCGCTCGCTACCAGCGCGCCCGACGTTTTCGCAGCCGGCGACGTGGCGTTCTCGCTGCACCCGGCCCTGAACGAGCACATCCGCAGCGAGCACTGGGCGAACGCGACCGGCAGCGGCGAGGTCGTCGCCAAGTCGATGCTCGGCCAAAGCGTGCAGCACGACATGATCCCGTACTTCTACACCGATCAGTTCGACCTGGGCATGGAGTATTCCGGCTACGGCCCGCTCACCGTCGGCGCCGAGGTCGCCTACCGCGGCGACCCGAAGAGCGGCGAGTTCCTCGCGTTCTGGCTGAAGGACGGCAAGGTCGTCGCCGGCATGAACGTGAACGTCTGGGACGTGAACGAGGCCGTGCAGGGCATCATCCGCCGCGGGGGCGTCGTCGACCTCGGCAAGCTCGCCGACAAGGACGTGCCGCTCGACGAGCTCTGACGCCCGGCGTGGCCGGCCTTGCGATCGGTCGGCTTCGGCGAGAGCCCGAACGCCGCCTCCCCGTCTTCGTGGGTGAGGCGGCGTTCTTTTGTCGCGGACGGCTCCTCGTCCGGATGCCCTCGCACCCGCTCAGACGTGCCAGGGCGCGTCCCGCGGCTCGCGGCCGGCCAGGGCGTAAGGCAGGCAGTGCGCACGGCCGCCGGGGCCCGGTCGGATGACGGCGCGCACGTGGAAGACCCGCAGGATGAGCTCGGGGGTGAGGACCTCGCCGGGCGGCCCGGCGGCGACGACGCGCCCCTCGTGGAGCACGACGACGTGGTCGGCGTAACCCAACGCCTGGTCGATGTCGTGCACGACCATGACGATCTGCTTGCCCCGCGTGTCGGCGAGGCCCCGCAGAAGCAGCAAGACCTCGAGCTGATGCTCGATGTCGAGGAACGACGTCGGCTCGTCGAGGAGGATCGTCGGCGCGTCTTGCGCCAGGGCCATCGCGATCCACGCCCGCTGGCGCTGGCCCCCGGAGAGCCTGTCGAGGGGAGTGTCGGCGAGCGGCACCGTGCCTGTCGCCTCGAGCGCGTCGGCGACACGGGCGCGATCGTCGTCGGTCGCGGCGCGCAACGGCCGCCGGTGAGGCGAGCGGCCGTAAGCGACCAGCTCGCGCACGGTCATGTCGCGCGGGATCGGTGGGTCTTGGCCGAGGATCGCCAGCCTTCGGGCCAGCTCCTTGGTGGGCGTGTGGTGGATGTCTTGCCCGTCGAGGATCGCGGCGCCCGAAAGGGGCCGCAGGATGCGGGCGATCGTCTTCAACAGCGTGGACTTTCCCGACCCGTTCGTGCCGAGAACGGCGGTCACGCCCGCATCGGGCAAGACGAGGTCGATGCCAGAGACGACAGGCGAGCCCTCCGGATAGCCGACGGCCAGGCCCTTCAGCACCAACGACGCCATCACGACCCGACCCTTCGAAGGACCAGCGACACCCGCCGGCGCCGTGTCGACATGCCCACCGCCCCCGACGCCCTGCCGGCCCGGAGGCCGGCCCCGCGTCCTCTCACCATGTGGCCCCCCTCACCTCTCGGCCCTTGTCAGCAGGTAGAAGAAGTATGGGGCGCCGATCAACGCGGTGACGGCACCCACAGGCACGGCCCCGGCGACGCCGGGGCCCGCGAGCGCGGCTGCCTGCGTCGCCGTGTCGGCCGAGAGCACGAGCCCGGCGCCGATCAGCGCGGCGAGCGGGTAGACACGCCGGTCGTCGCTCCCCACGAGGCGCCGGGCAATGTGCGGGCCGACCAGGCCGACGAACCCGACGGCACCGACGACGGCGGTCGCGGCGGCGGCAGCGACCGCCGCCACCCCGAAGAGGGCGAGCCGGGCGCGGGTGACGGAGAAGCCCAACCCGATCGCCGTCTCCTCCCCCAAGGCGAGCACGTTGCCCGTGCGGGCGCAGGCGAGGCCGGCCGGGATCGCGGCGAGGGCCCACGGCCACAGCGTCGCCCAGTCTGCCCACGTCTTTGCGTCGAGGGAGCCCGTCATCCACAAGAGCACCGTGGGCAGCGTGCCGTTGTCGCGCACGAGCACGAGGGCCGAGGCGGAGGCGAGCACCCCGCCCAAGATCACGCCTTTCAGCACGAACGCGAACGGCCCGTCGCGCAGGCCCCGGGTGAGCAGGTACAGCACGGCGACCGCGGCGAGGCCGCCGACGAGCGCCGCGAACGGCAGCAGGGCGGGATCGTTCACGCTCGCCGGTACGAAGGTCAGGCAGAGGACGAGGGCGAAGACGCTTCCGGAGGTCACCCCGGTGAGGCCCGGGTCGGTCAAAGGGTTGCGGGTGAGCGACTGGATGAGCGCACCCGAGAGCCCGAGCATCGCCCCCGCGACCGGCGCGAGAAGGGACCGCGGCATGCGCACCGCGTCGATGATGACCCCTTGGTACGCGGCGCTCGGCCGGCCGGCGATCGCCCGCAGCACGTTCCACGGCGTGATGCCGACCGGGCCGAGCGCCAGATGGGTGACGAAAAGCACCACGATGACGACGCCGGCCACCACCACCACGGCGACGTACCGGCGTCTCGATCGACGCCAGGCCTGCGGGTGGGGCCGGGGGGCGG
>DASTNL010000023.1:0-2292 GCA_035720905.1 Microbacteriaceae bacterium | reverse complement strand
GGCCATGTTGTGCAGCGCCCAACCCGCCTCCTGAAGCGTGCGGGCGAGGTCGCCGTAGCGCGTGCCGCCCGCGACCGTCACGGTGCGGGCCGCCTCGTCGATCGCGATGGTCTGCGGCAGGGCTGCCACGCCGACCAGGAGTTCGTCGCTGTCGCCGATGTCGTTGAAAGAGTGCCGGGTGCCCAGCATCCGCACCGAGCGCGCGCCGGCGACCAGCTCGGCGAGTTCGTCGAGGCTGGTGGGCTCGGCGTAGCGTTCGGCCTGGTAACGGTGGTTGCCCGCCCAGTTGGCGCCTGGCTCGCTCATGGCATACATCCTCTCGTACGGCTCGTGGCGGCCCGCGTGGCGGGTTTGCCGCCGCCGTCCGTCACAGTGTGACCAGCCGCGCCGCCTGACGGGCCGCGCCGAGGGCGACGTACTCCGCCGGCTCCGGCACGTCGACCGGGATCCCCAGAACCTCGGGTGCGATCTCGCGCACGGCCGCCGACTGCGCTCCGCCGCCGGTCAAGAGTGCCCGCTGCAGGGGAACCCCGAGGCCGCCGATGGCCGTAAGTCCGGCGCCAAGGCCCCGGAGCATGCCCTCGACCGCGGCGCGGGCGAGGTTCTCCCGGGTCGTCGAGCGCAAGGTCATGCCCGACAGGGTCGCGGTGGCGTCGGGCAGGTTCGGGGTGCGTTCGCCCTCGAAATACGGCACGAGGGTGAGGCCGCCGGCGCCCGGCGTCGCCTGGAGCGCGAGGGCGCTCAAGCCCGCGTGATCGACGCCGAGCAGGCCGGCCGTGACGTCGAGGACCCGGGCGGCGTTGAGCGTCGCGATGAGCGGCAGCCAGCCGCCGTCGGCGTCGGCGAACCCGGCGACCGTGCCGCTCGGGTCGGTCACCCGGGTCTCGCTCACCGCGAAGACCGTGCCGCTCGTGCCGATGGAGACGACCACGTCGCCGGCCCCGGCGCCGAGCCCGAGGGCGGCGGCCGCGTTGTCGCCGGCCCCGGCGCCGACCTTCCGCCCGGCCGGGTCGGTGACGTGCTCTCGCGGGCCGAGCACGCGAGGCAGCAGCACGTCGTGTCCGAGTGCGCGGGTCACGAGGTCACGGTCGTAGCCGTCTTGCCCCCAGTAGCCGGTTCCGGAGGCGTCGGAGCGGTCGGTCACGAGCTCGTCGAGCGCCGGGTTCTGCGGCCCAAAGCCGCGCAGTCGCCAGGTCAGCCAGTCGTGCGGCAGGGCGACGGCGGCCACCCGCTTCGCGTTCTCCGGCTCGTGGTCGCGCAGCCAGCGAAGCTTCGTCACGGTGAAGGACGCGACCGGCACGACCCCGGTGCGCCGGGCGAAGGCCTCGGCACCCACCTCCGCGATGAGGTCCGTCGCCGCGGCCGCAGAGCGGGTGTCGTTCCAGAGGAGCGCGGGCCGGATCACGCGGCCGGCCGCGTCGAGCGCGACCATGCCGTGCTGCTGACCGCCGACCGCCCACGCCGCCACGTCCGCCATGCCGCCGGCGGCTTGGGTGGCCTCTTGCACCGCATCCCACCAGTGCCGGGGGTCCACCTCGGTGCCGGCCGGATGCGTTGCGCGACCCTCGCGCACCACTCGGCCGGTCGCCGCGTCGGTGACGACGACCTTGCACGACTGGGTCGAGGTGTCCACGCCCATCACGAGCACCACGGCGGCCTCCTCGGTGCGACTTAGGTTCGGTGTTGCCTGGATTCGGTGTTGCCCGGGTTCGGTAATTCGGTGTTACCGAGGTTCGGCATCGCCTGCCGGATCCGGGTTCGGCAGGCGATGCGGGCGCCGCGGGCCTAGCGGGCGCCGAGCAGGTGTTCCGCGACGAGCTGCTGGAGACGCACGAAGCCGAAGCCGCGGCCGCCGAAGTACGGCTTCGGGTCGAAGTCTTCGAACGAGGCGCGGTCGGCCAGGAGCCCGGCGTAGCCTTCTCCGGCGGCCAGCGTGGGCTCGGAGAGCTCGGCGACGCGCGCATCGGCGAGTGCTTCACGCACCTCGGGGTCGGCGCGGAACGCGGCCGCGCGCTCCTTCAAGAGCAGGTACATGCGCATGTTCGCGGCCGCCGAGGCCCAGACGCCGTCTTCGTCTTCGGTGCGCGAGGGCTTGTAGTCGAAGTGCCGCGGGCCGTCGTACGCTGGGCCGCCTGCCGGGCCGCCGTTCTCGAGAAGGTCGACGAGGGCGAATGCGTTGTACAGGTCGCCGTGGCCGAAGGCGAGGTCCTGGTCGTATTTGATGCCGCGTTGCCCGTTCAGATCGATGTGGAAGAGCTTGCCCGCGTCGAGCACCTGAGCGATGCCGGCGGC
>DASTNL010000022.1:0-13077 GCA_035720905.1 Microbacteriaceae bacterium | reverse complement strand
TTCCCGAATATCTGGGTTTTCCGCCTTTCCCGGGCGGCGTCCATCATGGTCAATACTGATAGGGCCGTTGCCGGTTTCAGGCGGTCGCCGCGCTCTTCGCCCGTTCGATCGCCTCGGCGATTACCGTCCGCGCTTCCTCGGCATTGCCCCACCGCCCGACTCGAACCCACTTCTGCGGCTCGAGGTCTTTGTAGTGGGTGAAGAAGTGCTCGATCTCTTGGCGGGTGCCCTCGGGCACGTCGTCGACGTCGCGGATGCCCGCCCAGCGCGGGTCCTTGTAAGGCACGCCGATGATCTTCGCGTCGTTACCGGCCTCGTCGCTCATCTTCAAGACCCCGACCGGGCGCACCCTGACGCCGACGCCCGGGAACAGCGGGTATTGCAAGAGCACCAGAACGTCGAGCGGATCTCCGTCGAGCCCCAGCGTCTTCTCGATGAACCCGTAGTCAGCCGGGTAGACGAACCCGGTGAACAGCACGCGGTCGAGCATGACCTTGCCCGTCTCGTGGTCTACCTCGTACTTGTTGCGGCTGCCGCGCGGGATCTCGATGATCGCGTCGTACTCTGCCATGTCCCTGCTCCTTGGTTCCGAGGTTTGTGATGCGGGCCCGCGTGCCGGTGACGCGCGCCGCGGCGGCCTGCCGCCCCGTGCGGGAAGATCCGTAATAACGTTACTTGATGGCTCCCACCGATTCCGCTCCGGTCGCGGCGGAGGGTTTGGGCACCGGCGTCTCAGGCGCCCCGGGGCCGTCGGCGGGCCCGGTTCGCCGCACCCGCCTCACGCCGGCGGTCGCCGACGTGCGGCGCGCCGTGCGCCAGGGCCTCGGCGCCTTTCTCGATCCGGCAGACGACGGCGTGCACTTCCCCCGCTGTGCGCGACCGGATCGCGTGGCCCCGGCACCGTCGAGCCTCGCCGCCCCCGACGTGCCGCTCGTCCTCGTCGCGCTGAGCGGCGGCCCCGACTCGCTGGCGCTGGCCGCGGCCGTCGCGTTCGAGGCGCCCCGCATGGCCGCCCGTGCGGGCGCGGTCATCGTCGACCACGGCCTGCAAGAGGGCTCGGCCCAGGTGGCCGCCCAGGCGGCCGCCACGGCCCGCTCGCTCGGCCTCGCCCCGGTTCTGGTCCGCTGCGTGGCGGTCGGGGGCGACTCCGAGGCGGCCGCGCGCCAGGCGCGCTATGCGGCGCTCGACGAAGCCGTGCGCCAGACCGGCGCCCGCGCCGTGCTCCTCGCCCACACCCTCGACGATCAGGCGGAGACGGTGCTCCTCGGGCTCGCACGGGGTTCCGGGGCGCGCAGTCTCGCCGGCATGCGACCCGTCGCGGGGCACTACCTGAGGCCTCTCCTCCAGGTGCCGCGTGTAACGACGCACCGCGCCTGTGACGACCTCGGCCTGCATCCCTGGCACGACCCGATGAACGCCGATGCCCGATATGCCCGCCCCCGCGTGCGCGACGTGGTGCTGCCGACTCTCGAGGCGCAGCTCGGCCCGGGGGTCGCCGCCGCCCTCGCCCGCACCGCAGGGCAGCTGGCCGAAGACGCAGACGCGCTCGACCAGATCGCGCAGGAGTTGCTGCAAGACCTGTGCGAGCCTGCCGAGGCGGGCCTCGCGATCCCCGTCGGCGTGCTCGCGGCGAATCCGCCGGCGTTGCGGCACCGTGTCATCCGCGCCGCCGTCCGCGCCGAGTTCGGCACGTCGCTGGAGCGCGTGCACGTGCTCGCCGTCGCCGGCCTCATCACGAACTGGCACGGCCAGGCGGCCCTCGACCTGCCGGGCGTTAGAGTGGTCAGGCAAGGCGGACGCCTCGTCTTCAGCGCTCCCGGGCGCGCCTGAAGGCCCAGACGAGGCCCGCGAGGCCTCATCGAGAAAGACGTTGCCGCACGCATGGAACCTACCGACGTCACGCAAGACCTCACCACGGTGCTCGTCACCGAGCAGCAGATCCGCGCCCGTCTGGCGGATATCGCCCGCCAGATCGAGCACGACTACGAGGGCAAAGACGTGTTGCTCGTCGGCGTCTTGAAGGGCGCAGTCATGGTCATGGCCGACCTCTCGCGCGAGCTGCGCATACCGGTGACGATGGACTGGATGGCGGTCAGCTCGTACGGCAGCGGAACCCATTCCAGCGGTGTCGTGCGCATCTTGAAAGACCTCGACGCCGACCTCTCCGGCCGGCACGTGCTGATCGTCGAAGACATCATCGACTCCGGGCTGACCCTGTCGTGGCTGAGCTCCAACCTGCGTTCCCGCGGGCCGGCCTCCGTCGAAATCTGCGCCCTTCTGCGTAAGCCCGCCGCCGCGCGCGTCGACATCGAGGTGCGCTACGTGGGGTTCGACATTCCCAACGACTTCGTCGTGGGGTACGGGCTCGACTACGACGAGCGTTATCGCAACCTGCGCGGTGTCGGCGTGCTCGCTCCGCGCGTGTATGGGCAATAGTCGACGCCGGGAGCGGTCGAACCGCGTGCAACGGCTCGCCCCACAGAGGCGTGGGCGACGCTCTGCCAGACTGCCCGATTGCCGTCAGCGAACACGAAGGCGCCGCGTGAGGCCGGGCGATAACCTTACAGCACGATGAACGCCAAGAAGATCTTTCACGGGCCGATTTTTTATATCGTCCTCGCCGTGATCGCCGTCTGGATCGGCTCGAGCTTGATCACGATGCCCGGGTTCAAGTCCATCCCCACCTACGAGGGGATGAAGCTGATCCAGAGCGGTCAGGTGCAAAGCGCGAAGATCATCGGCGGCAGCGACAACACGGTCGACCTGACGCTCTCCAAGGCGTATAAGAACGCCGGCACGAAGGTTCAATTCCAGTTCCTCGACGCCCGGGGGCCCGCCGTCATCAAGGCGATCGACGCGGCGCAGCCGCCGAAGGGCTACAACGACCAGGTGCCGCAGCCGAACTGGTTCCTCTCCGCACTGGGCTTCTTGCTGCCCGTGCTGGCGATCGGGGTGATCTTCTGGCTGATGCTCTCCAGCATGCAGGGCGGGGGGAGCAAGGTCATGCAGTTCGGCAAGGCGAAGGCGAAGTTGGTGTCGAAGGAGACGCCAAAGGTGACGTTCGACGATGTCGCCGGCGCCGATGAGGCCGTCGAAGAGCTGCAAGAGATCAAAGAGTTCTTGAAGGAGCCGGCCAAGTTTCAGGCGGTCGGCGCCCGCATTCCGAAGGGCGTACTGCTCTACGGGCCGCCGGGAACGGGCAAGACGCTCCTGGCGCGCGCGGTCGCGGGCGAGGCCGGGGTGCCGTTCTACTCGATCTCGGGCTCCGATTTCGTGGAGATGTTCGTTGGCGTCGGCGCCAGCCGCGTGCGAGACCTCTTTCAGCAGGCGAAAGAGAACGCGCCGGCGATCATCTTCGTCGACGAGATCGACGCGGTGGGGCGCCACCGGGGTGCCGGCATGGGCGGCGGGCACGACGAACGGGAGCAGACCCTCAACCAGTTGCTGGTCGAGATGGACGGCTTCGATGTGAAGACGAACGTGATCTTGATCGCCGCCACCAACCGCCCCGACATCCTCGACCCGGCACTTCTGCGCCCCGGCCGTTTCGACCGGCAGGTGGGGGTGGACGCGCCCGACATGAAGGGCCGGCGCAAGATCCTCGAGGTGCACAGCAAAGGCAAGCCGCTTTCGAAGAACGTGGAGTTGGACGTGCTTGCCCGCAAGACCCCGGGCTTCACGGGTGCCGACCTTGCGAACGTGCTGAACGAGGCGGCTCTTCTGACGGCGCGTTCCGACGCGCAGCTGATCGACAACCGGGCGTTGGACGAGGCCGTCGACCGGGTCGTGGCGGGCCCCCAGCGTCGCACCCGGGTCATGAAAGACAAAGAGAAGCTCATCACCGCCTACCACGAGGGGGGCCATGCTCTGGCGGCCGCGGCGATGCGCCACACCGATCCGGTGACGAAGATCACGATCCTGCCGCGCGGCCGGGCCCTCGGCTACACGATGGTGCTGCCGATCGAAGACAAGTACTCCGTCACCCGCGAAGAGTTGCTCGACCAGATGGCGTACGCGATGGGCGGCCGGGTCGCGGAGGAGGTCGTGTTCCACGACCCGACCACGGGGGCGTCGAACGACATCGAGAAGGCCACCGGCATCGCCCGCAAGATGGTCACCGAATACGGCATGAGCGCCGACATCGGCTCCGTCAAACTCGGCCAGCCCTCGGGCGAGGTTTTCCTCGGCCACAACATGGGGCAGGAACGCGACTACTCGGAGAACGTCGCCGAGAAGGTCGACCAAGAGGTGCGGGCGCTGATTGAGAAAGCGCACGACGAGGCCTGGCAGGTGATCAACGCCAACCGTGACATCCTCGACCGGCTCGCCGGCGAGCTGATCGAAAAGGAGACGCTCGACCACATTCGGATCGAGGAGATCTTCGCCGACGTCGTCAAGTTGCCGGAGCGGCCGCTCTGGCTCTCCAGTCAGAACCGGCCCGTCTCCGACCGGCCGCCGATCACCATTCCAGAGCCCCCCCACCCGGAGGCCGGCCTGTCGGACGATGACACCGGGGCCAAGCCTCCGGCCCCGGCCGCCAAGCCCGCCAAGCTTCCCTTCCACAAGCCTCGCCCGGCCACCGCGTGAGCGCCGGCATGCGGGGCGCGACGCGCGGTGAGAGCTCCGCCGCCATCGTGTCCGAGGCGGCCGACGGCCGGCCTGCCGGCAAACGCACCCTCATCATGGGGGTGCTGAACGTCACGCCCGACTCGTTCAGCGACGGCGGCCGGTACGCGACGACGGATGCGGCGGTGGCACACGCCGTCGAGATGGTGCGTCAAGGCGCCGACCTCGTCGATGTCGGCGGCGAATCCACGAGACCCGGCGCGGTCCGCGTCGACCAGGTCGAGGAGCAGCGCCGGGCGATCCCCGTGATCCGGGAGCTGTGCGCCCGAGGCATCAAGGTCAGTATCGACACGATGCGCTCCCAGACGGCGAACGCCGCGGTGCGCGCCGGCGCCACGGTCGTCAACGACGTCTCCGGCGGGCTCGCCGACCCGGCGATGGCGGGCGTCGTCGCCCAGAGCGGCCTGCCCTACGTCGTCATGCACTGGCGTGGCCATTCCGCCACGATGAACGCGCGTGCCGCCTACCGGGATGCGGCCAAAGAGGTGCGAGAGGAGCTTCTCGCCCGCGTCGACGCGCTCGCCGCGGGCGGTATGCCGTATGAGCAGATGATCCTCGACCCGGGCCTCGGCTTCGCCAAAGACGCACGGCACAACTGGCAGGTGCTTGCGGGCCTCGACGGGCTGATCGCGACGGGGTTTCCCATCTTGGTCGGCGCCTCGCGCAAGCGGTTTGTCGGGGCGCTTTTGCCGGAGGGCGCCCCGATGGAAGAACGCGACGCCCCCACCGCGGTCATCAGCGCACTCGCCGCGCGCGCGGGCGCCTGGGCGGTGCGGGTGCACGACCCCGCCTCCACCCGGCGCGCCCTCGACGTGGTCGAGGCATGGCAGGCTGGTGCACGATGACGACAACGACCCCACAGCCCGCCGACCGACCGACCGCCGCCGCACGCTGGGCGGACCACACCGTGCCGGGTGACCACATCACCCTGACGGGTTTGCGGGCGTTCGCCCACCATGGGGTCTTCCAGCATGAGAAGAATGACGGCCAGGAGTTCGTGGCCGACGTCACGGTCTGGTTCGACATCCACGCCGCGGCGGCGGGCGACGACGTGGCGGCGACGGTCGACTACGGCCGGCTCGCCGGCGGCGTGGTCGCCGCGATCGAGCGCGACCCGGTCGACCTCATCGAGACCGTCGCGGAACGGATCGCGGCGGTCGCCCTGGGCTTCGCCGCCGTGCGTCTGGCCAGGGTGACCCTGCACAAGCCGCACGCCCCGATCACCGTGCCGTTCGACGATGTCGCCGTCACGATCGAACGCGGCCGGGCGGTGCAGGGCCGGGACCGCGGGCGAGACTCCGCGCGCGAGGCCGGGCCGCGGGGGGCGGGCGGCACGCATGCCGTCGTGCTCGCCCTCGGCGCGAACCTCGGCGAGCGGGAGGAGAACCTGCGGGGTGCCGTCGCCGACCTGGCGGCAAGCTCGGGCATCGAGGTCACCGCGGTCTCCGCCTTGTACGCGACCCCGGCGCTCACGCTGCACGGCGTCGACCGCAACGCGCCCGCGTACTTGAACGCGGTCGTCTTGGCGAGAACCCGGCTGCACCCGTACGCGCTGCTCGAGGCGACCTCGGCCATCGAAGACGCGCACGGCCGGGTGCGCACCACGCGATGGGGTGCACGGACCCTCGACATCGACATCATCGACTATGACGGCCGCCGCCTCGACGACCCGACGCTGACCCTCCCGCATCCGCGGGCCGGCGAACGGGCGTTCGTCCTGGTGCCGTGGCTCGACGTCGATCCGGGTGCGCTGCTCGTCGGACGGGGGCCCGTGGCCGACCTGGTGGGCAGCGTCGACGACGAGGCGACGCCGCACGCCGACCGGCACTGGGCGGACGGCGCGTGGCCTGCCCCGTCGGCGCGGCCGGCCTGAGGGCCGGGCCACCATGAGGCGCAGCAGCCCGAGCGTGCTCGTCGGAGTCGCGCTGGCCGGCCTCGTCGGAGGATTCCTTCTCGAGGTCGCGCTCGTCTCGCGGGGCATGCCGATGCTCGTGCCACCGCGTTCGCTGCCGATCGCGTTGCTTTTGATCGGCGCGATCGCCCTGGGGCTCGCGATCCCCATCCACCGGGCGGTGCGGGGCACGAGGAAGAGCCGTATCGACCCGTTTCAGGCAGTGCGTGTCGCCGTGCTCGCCAAGGCGAGCAGCCTGCTCGGGGCGGCTGCCACAGGGATCGCCGTCGGTATGTTGGTCTACGCGTTCACGCGGCCTCTTCTGCCGCAGGGCAGCCTGGTGCTGCTCGATGTGGCCTTCATCGTGGCCGCCGCGCTGCTTCTCGCCGCGGGCCTCGTCGCCGAGTATCTCTGCACGTTGCCGCCGCCCGAAGACGGCGAGGCGGCCGATGCCGCGCGGCCCGACCGCGGCTGACCGAAGGCCCCCGTTGTGACTATTCCTACAAGGAACGGCGCGATTCATCGACCATCCACACCGAAGGTGACCCTCACGGGCGTGGGAACCTGGAAGCTATGAGAAGCGGATCTCGTTCGACGACGGCCGACATGGCCCGCATCGCCACCTTCGCGGCCCTCATCGCCGTCATGGGCCTGGTGCCGCCGCTCCCCCTCTTCGGCAACGTCACCCCGATCACGTTGCAGACGCTCGGCGTGATGTTGGCCGGGGCGATCCTCGGGGGTGTCCCCGGGGCCCTCTCCGTCGTGGTGTTCCTCCTCCTCGTCGCCGCCGGGATGCCCTTCTTGGCCGGCGGACAGGGCGGGCTCGGGGCATTCTTCACCCCGAGCGCCGGGTTCTTGATCGGCTGGGTGCCGAGCGCCGCGGTCGTCGGCTGGCTCGCGCGGCCTCACGGCGGGCGGCCTGCGTGGTGGCGCGTCGCGCTGGGCACCGTCGTCGGCGGCATCCTCGTGGTCTATGCGATCGGCATTCCCGTGCAGGCGCTCGTCACGGGCATCCCGCTTGCGAAGACCGCGCTCCTGAGCCTTATGTTCGTGCCCGGCGACCTCGCCAAGGCGGTCGTGACCGTGCTTCTCGTCACCGCGCTTGCGCGCGCCTACCCGAGGGCGTTCCGCCGATCGGGCCGGGGTGCGGGCCGGCGCCCGGCCGATGCCCGGCCGGCGAACGACGGCGCGGATCGGAGCGTCGTCGGCGGGCGCTCGTGACCCCCTGTCACGCGGGGCCGCAGGAGGAGGGCATTCGGTTCGAGGGCGTCAGCGTGGAGCGCGGCGAGGCCCGCATCCTCGACGACGTCACCGTCACGCTGCGGGCTAGGCGCACGGCGATCATCGGGCGCAACGGCTCCGGTAAGTCGACGTTCGTGCGCCTCGTGAACGGGCTCGTCGAGCCCGATGCCGGCAGCGTCGCGGTCGACGGGCTTGACAGCGTGCGTGAGCGCAGGCGACTGCGCCGCATGGTCGGGTTTCTCTTCACCGACGCCGACAGCCAGATCGTCATGCCCACCGTCGCCGAAGACGTCGCCTTCTCACTGCGCGGCCGGGGCCTCGACCGCGCCGAGATCCAGCGGCGCGTCACCGAGATCCTCGCCCGGTTCGGGCTCGCCGAGCGCGCCGAGACCCCCGCTCACGAGCTGTCGGGAGGGCAGCAGAAGCTGCTCGCCCTGTGCTCGATACTCGTCGCCGAACCGCGGATCGTCGTCGCCGACGAGCCGACCGCGCTGCTCGACGCCGTCAACACCCGGCGCATCACCGGCGTCTTGCGCAGGCTCTCGCAACGGCTCATCGTCGTCACCCACGACCTCGGCTTCGCCGCCGGGTGTGACGAGGCGCTGCTCTTCCACGAGTCGCGGCTCGTCGCCCACGGGGCGCCGGCCGACGTGATCGCCCAGTATGAGCGGGACTACTGCTGATGGCCGCCCCGTCGGCGTCGTCTCGCCCGGCCGCGAGCGTTCGGGGGGCGAGGTGAGGCGGCGCGCGCGCGGCCGCGACCGGGTGGAGCGCCTCTTCGGAACGTACCTTCCGGGGCACAGCGTGATCCACCGCCTGCCGGCCGGCGTGAAGCTTCTGGCGCTGGCCGCCGTGGGCATCACGGCCGCGGCGGTGCCCCGCCCGGAAGTGCTCGCGGCGGCCGGGGTCGTGACGTTCGCCGCGTTTCTTCTCGCCGGCCTCGTCGGGCACCTCGCGCGCCAGCTCGCCCGGCTGGCCTGGCTCATCCTCGCCGTCGCCGCCGGCCAGCTGCTCTTCGCCCTGCCCGTTCCGCTCGTCGTCGCGAACACGGCGCGCATGACGATCGTCATCGTTCTGGCCTCGCTCGTCACCGTGACGACGCCGGCCTCCCAGGTGCTTGCCGCGCTCGAGCGAGGGCTGCAGCCGTTGCGACGGTTCGGTGTCGACCCGCCTCGTGTCGCCCTGACCCTCTCCCTGACGTTACGCACCGTGCCCGTGCTCGCCCGCCAGGCGGCCGGGATTCGCGACGCGCAGTGGGCCCGGTCCGGCCGCTACAGCGTCACGGCGTTCGTCGTGCCGCTGCTCGTCGCCGCCCTTCGCCAGGCGGACCGGCTCGCCGACGCCCTCGCGGCGCGCGGCCTCGACAAGGGCCCCCGGCCGCCCCGCTGACGCTCGCGCCGGCATACGCCCGGCTGTGGGGCCCGGCGCGGCGAGGCTGGTGCGCCTCGGTCAGGCCCGCGCGGGCAACGCCGGGTGGCCGCTCGCGATCGAGATGCGGTTGAAGGCGTTGATCAGAATCGTGACCCATTCGACGGCCGCGATCTGCTCCGTCGTCAGGTACTCTGCGGCCGCCGCCCCCAGTGCTTCCCGGTCTTCGGCGCGGTCGATGACGGTGAGCGATTCCGCGATGCGCAGCGCGGCCTTCTCGACGCCGGTGAACGCCGCGGCCCCTTCCCGCCAGGCGGGCAGCAAGTCGAGCTTCTCCTGGGGCACGCCGGCGGAACGGGCCGCTGGCGTGTGTGTGCTGAGGCAGGTGAGACAGCCGTTCAGCTGCGAGACGCGCACGTTCACGAGCTCGACGACCGCCCGGTCGAGGCCCGCGTCGGCGGCCGCCTGCCGGGCCTCGCGGGCGGCGCGCACGGCCGCCTGGTACGCCTCCGGAAAAGTCTTGTCGATGTAGGGCCGGTTCTGACGAGACATGCTCCTCCTTCGCACGGTGCCTCCCACGGTAGGCCTTGGAGGCCTCGGCGGCCATGTCGGCCCGCGGCCGGTCCCGTAGCATGGAGAGGGTGAGGCCGGGCGGCCGGCCCGGCCGCGGGCGAGCGGGCGGGAGCGGCGTGGCGGCACATCTCGACATGGGCGCCGACTGGCAGCGGGTCTCCGCACGCTATGTCGCCGTCATCATCGTCGGCAACATCGTCTGGGGCGTCGTCGTCGCCGCGGCCGTGCTCGTCCTGTGGCTGCGGTTCGGCGTCTCGTGGGCGTGGTTGCTGCTCGTGGCCGACGCCATCGCCACCGTGACGATGCTCCTCATCGCGCCGCGCAGGGCCCGTTCGATCGGGTATCAGCTGCGCGACGACGATCTGCTCTTCTGCCGCGGCATCATGTTCCAGCGTTACGTGGCGGTGCCCTACGGCCGTATGCAGCTGATCGACATCAATCGCGGCCCGGTGGGTCGCCTGCTGCACCTGGCCGACCTCAAGTTCGTGACGGCGGCCGCGACGACGGGGGTCGGCATCCCCGGGCTGCACGACGACACGGCGGCGGGGTTGCGCGACCGGCTCATGGCTCTCGCCGAGACCCGAAGGACGGGGCTGTGACGGGCGCCCGAGGCCCGGCACCCGCCGGCGGGAGGCTCCCGCCGCCGCAGGGCCCGCCTGGAAGGTTCCGACCCGCGCCGTCGGAACCGGGGTCGCCCGACCCGGCGCCCGGCACACTGGCGAAGGGGGTGCCGGGCCCGGCCGTGGTCGAGGCCGACGGTGCCTGGCACCGGCTGCACCCGGCCACGCCGCTCCTTCGCGGCGGGGTGGCGGTGATCGCCGTCATCGGCATCGTCATGGCGAACCTGCGCGAACGCATCGCCGACCTCGCCATGCGTTTCGCCGGCGTGCGCGACGTGCCCGACGACTCCGGCGACCCGGTCAACGCGATCGTGCGGCATGGGCTCATCGGCTGGGCACTTCTCATCGTGCTTGCCGTGCTCCTTGTCGCCGTCGGGCTCTTCTACCTGTCGTGGCGGATGCACACCTTTCGCGTCGGCGACGACGAGGTCGAGGTGCGTAGCGGCGTCGTCAGCCGGCGCTACCGTAATGCCCGACTCGACCGCATCCAGGGCGTGAACCTCTCCAAGCCGCTCTTCGCCCGGCTCTTCGGCACCGCCAAGCTCGAGGTCAGCGTCGCGGGCCAAGATGCCAACGTCGAGCTGGCCTATCTCGCGCTGGGCACGGCGACCGGGCTGCGCCGCGAGATCCTGCGCCGCGCCTCCGGCACCCGCCGCGCGGCCGCCCAGGCGCGCGCCGCGGGCGGCGACCTCATCGGCCGGCGGCTCGACGACTTTCTTTCGCCGCATTACGACCCGGACGCGCCGGCGCCCACCTCCGCCGTCGTGATCCCGCCGCTGAGGCTCTTCGGGGCGATCGTCATCAGCGGGCCTACCCTCGTGCTCGCGGCGATCGTCGCGGGCGTCGTCGTCGCGGCCTTCCGCGGCCACTACCTGCTGCTCGTCGTCTTGGCGCCGTCGATCCTCGCGTGGGGCGGCATGTACATTCGCCGCTTCGTGCGTTCGATGAACTACAGCATCGTCGCCACGGCGGAGGGGATCCGCGTCGGATTCGGGCTCTTCTCCACGAGCAACGAGACGATCCCGCCCGGGCGCATCCACGCGCTGGAGGTCGTGCAGCCACTCATGTGGCGGCCGTTCGGCTGGTGGCAGATCCGCATCGACACGGCCGGCAGGCTGAAAGACAAGGGCGCCGCGGGCCAGCACAACACGCACATCCTGCCGGTGGGCGACCCCTACGCCGTCGAAAAGGTGCTGGGAGTCGTCGTGCCCGCCCTGGCGGATCCCGGCCACGTCGCCCTCATCACGGCGGGCATGAGCGAGACGGGCGCCGAGGCCGCGGCCCCGGCCGGGCAGACGGGGCCCGGGGTCCGGTTCACGATGGCGCCGCGCCGTGCCGCCTGGCTGCGGCCCTTCTCGTGGCGGCGCGTCGGGTTCATCCTGGCCGACGACGCGGTGCTCCTGCGCACCGGCGCGATCTGGCGCCGGCTGACGATCGTTCCCCTTGCTCGGCTGCAGAGCATGGAGCTGCGGCAGGGCCCCGTACGGCGGCGCCTCGGGCTGGTGCATGCCCGGCTGCACACGGTGGACGGCCCGGTTCATGCCGGCCTGCCGGTCATCGATGCGGCCGAGGGCATCCGGCTCTTCCACACCGTGGCCCGCGCCGCCGTCATCGCAGCCGCGGCCGACCACGGCGAGCGATGGACGGCCTCGTGAGTGCCGGGCGGGCCGGCCGACTCGGCGTGGGCGTCATCGGCGCCGGCCACGTCGGGCCCGTTCTCGGCGCGGCGTTGGCCGGCGCCGGGCACGCCCTGGTCGGCGTCGCCGCCGTGTCGGCCGAGAGCCGTGACCGAGCGGGGGCGCTACTGCCCGGCGTGCCGCTTCTCGACGTGCCCGTCCTCGTCGAGCGCAGCGAGCTCGTCGTCGTGGCCGTTCCCGACGACGAGCTGGCGGGCCTCGTCGCCGGACTCGCCGGGGTGGGCGCGTGGCAGGCCGGGCAGCTGGTGCTGCACACCTCCGCACGGCACGGCATCGGCGTGCTCGCCCCGGCACGCGAGCGCGGCGCCATCCCGCTGGCCGTGCACCCGGCCTTGACCTTCACCGGCACGAGCATCGACGTCGGCCGTCTGTCGGGCAGCTACTTCGCGGTGACCGCCCCCGCCCCGGTGCTGCCCATCGCCCAGGCGCTCGTCGTCGAGATGGGCGGCGAGCCGGTCGTCATCGACGAGGCGGATCGCGCCGCCTACGCGGAGGCCATCGAGGTCGCGACCGCGTTCCCCCGGCGGGTCATCGCCCGTTCGGCGGGGCTCCTCAGCGGCATCGGCGTGCCGAACCCCGGCGGCTTCCTTGCCTCCCTCGTGCAGTCGACCGTAGATGAGGCGCTGCGCGCCTTCGTCGTCACCGACGAGCCCCTGCCCAGCCCGGAGCAGCTCTTCGGGGCGGGAGCGCCGGGCCCCGGGCCGGCCCCGTCGTGGCCGGCCGAGGGTTCGCCACGAGGCCGAAAGCCTCCTCAGAGAAGGAGCGAGACATGAGCGACACCCGCCTCGTCCACACCACCATCGAGGTGCGCGACGCCGTCCACGTCGCCCACGCGGCCGGCAGACGCGTCAGCTTCGTGCCGACCATGGGCGCCCTCCACGAGGGCCACCTCGCGCTCCTTCACGCCGCGCGCGAATACGGCGACTTCGTCGTGGTCTCCATCTTCGTGAATCCGCTGCAGTTCGGCCCCGGCGAAGACTACGCGCGCTACCCCCGCACGCTGGGCGACGACATGGCCGCGCTCGCAGGCCATGCCGACCTGGTCTTCGCGCCCGGCGTC
>DASTNL010000021.1:0-11054 GCA_035720905.1 Microbacteriaceae bacterium | reverse complement strand
CGACGGCCAAGAAGGCCGCGGCGAGCCTGCACGAGGACATCGACGCGTTGAGGGGGATGGGTCGCTATGACCGCTGAGAACGCAACGGCCCCTGCAGGCCGGCCCACGGCCGTGCAAAAGGCCCGCGCCGATCTCGTCGCGACCTTGAACGAGATCGAAGATCGACTGAACGTTCCCAAGCGGGTCTGGCGCTCTGTCACGGGCCTTCGCCGCGGCCATCCGTGGCTTTTCGCCGCCGCCGCGACGGCCGGGGCTGCCGCACTCGGAGCAGCCGGATGGCTGGCCGTCGCCGTGCGTCGCCGCTGAGCCCACATATGCCTCTGAGAAGGTTTGGACCTCGGGCTCGATCCGAGTAATGATGGCAGGTATGACAGACCCCGCCGCCGGAACCTCCCCCCACCCTGCCGACTCCTCGTCCTCCGACTATGAGGCGCCGGCGATTTACACTCTGTGGGCCGTGTTCCGACGCGACCCGGCGAACCCGGCGACACTCGACCCGGCCGCGACCGCTGCCGAGCTGCACACCGCTCTCGCCGCCGCCGAGAAGTCGGGGGTCACGGTGCGTGGCATCTACGACGTCTCGGGCTTCAAGGCCGAATCAGACCTCATGTTCTGGCTGCACGGCGCCGATCCGGCCGCGTTGCAGGCGGCCCTGCGACAGTTGCGTCGCACCAAGGCGATCGCCGGCCTCCTGCCGGAATGGAACTACATGGCCGTGCACCGCGCCGCCGAGTTCAACAAGCACCACATCCCGGCCTTCGTGGAGGGCAAGGCTCCCAAAGAATGGACGTGCGTCTACCCGTTCATCCGCAGCCACGAATGGTATCTGCTCCGTGACGGCGAGCGTGCCCGCATGCTCAAGGAACACGGCATGGTGGGCCATTCTTACACCGGCGTGCTCTCGAACACCGTCGCCGCGTTCGCGCTGGGCGACTACGAATGGGTCGTGCCGCTCGAATCCGACGAGCTGGTGCAGTTGACCGACATGATGCGGGCGTTGCGCTACGTCGACGCCCGGCTGCACGTCACCCTGGAGACGCCGTTCTTCACCGGCCGGCGCATCACCCCCGACGAGGTGGCCGAGGTCTTGTCTTGACGGCAGGCGCTTTCGATGCGCTCCTGCTGGCCAGCTTCGGCGGGCCCGAGGGGCAAGACGATGTGCTGCCGTTCTTGCGTAACGTGACGGCCGGCCGCGGCATCCCCGAGGACCGGCTCGAGGAGGTTGCGGGGCACTACCGCCACTTCGGCGGTGTCTCGCCCATCAACGCTCAGAACCGTGCGCTCAAAACGGCCCTCGAGGCCGCCCTTGCCTCGCGCGGCATCGACCTGCCCGTCTACTGGGGCAACCGCAACTGGACCCCGTATTTCGCCGACGCGGTGCGTCTTGCCCACGAGGCCGGCCACGACCGGTTGCTCGCCCTCGTGACGAGCGCGTACACCTCGTATTCGGGCGTGGGGCAGTACCGCGAAGACTTTGAGAAGGCGCTCGCCGACACGGGGCTGGGAGGCGTTGTCACGATCGACCGGATCCGCGAGTTCTTCGACCATCCGGGCTTCATCGCCCCCTTGGTCGAGAGTGTGCGGGCGGCCGTGACCAGGTTCGCGGAGGGTGACTGGCCGGGTTCCGCCGGCATCCACATCGTCTTCGTGACGCATTCCATCCCGGTCGCCGCGGCGGAGGCCTCCGGCCGGGGAACCGGGCGGGAGTTCGGCACGGGCGGCGCCTACGTCGCGCAGCATCGCGCCGTCGCCGACCTCATCGCGCACCGTGCCGCACCGGGCGTGCCCTATTCGCTGGCCTACCAATCACGCAGCGGCAGCCCGGCGACGCCGTGGCTCGAGCCCGACGTGAACGACGAGCTCGAGCGCCTGGCTGAGCGCGGCGCCGTGCGTTCCGTCGTCGTCGTGCCGATCGGCTTCATCAGCGACCATATGGAGGTGAAGTGGGATCTCGACAACGAGGCGGCAGAGACCGCGCGCGACCTTGACCTGCGCTTCGCCCGGGTGGCGACCGTCGGCGTTCAACAGCCGTTCATCGACGGGCTCGTCGACTTGATCTTGGAGCGCGTGAACGATGTGCCCGAGGCAGAACGCCGGCACGAGACGGCCCTCGGCCCCTGGCCCGACCATCCCACCGTCACCGGCGCCGGTGAGCGGCGATCGGTGGAGGGGGAGCCTGGCAAGGGCGCGACGCCTGCGGGCGGCCCCGAAAGCCTCGCCGGCGGACGGCACGAGGTACAGGTATGACCGTGCTGCGGGTGGGAACCCGCGGCAGCGCGCTGGCTCTGGCCCAGACCGACCTGGTCGCCGTCGCGCTGGCCGCCGCGATGCATGTCGAGGTGGAGATCGTGCCGGTGACGACCCACGGCGACGTCTCCCGGCAGTCGCTGGCCAGCATGGGAGGGGTCGGCGTCTTCGCCAGCGCGCTGCGCGAGGCGCTTCTCGCCGGCGACTGCGACGTGGTCGTCCATTCGCTGAAAGATCTGCCGACCGAACCCGTGCCGGGGCTCGCCATCGGCGCGATCCCGAAACGTGCCGACGCTCGGGACGTGCTCGTCGCCCGCGACAGGCTGCGTTTGGAGACTCTGCCCCCGCGGGCCCGGGTGGGCACAGGGTCTCCCCGCCGCGTCGCCCAGCTGCGTGCCGTGCGGAACGACCTCGACGTGGTCGACATCCGCGGCAACGTCGACTCACGCCTCGCGCGCCTGTCGGCCGAAGACGACACCCGCCTCGACGCCGTTGTGCTCTCAGCCGCAGGCCTGACGAGGCTCGGCAGGGCCGAGGTGATCGACGTGCCGCTGGAGTTGAGCGCCTGGCCCACCGCGCCCGGCCAGGCCGCGCTGGCGCTCGAGGTGCGAGAGCAGGATGTCTCGGGCACCGCCCTCGCGGCCGGTTTGCGGGCCGTCAACCATGCGACGAGCCGGGCCTCGGCGATGGCCGAGCGTGGCGTCCTCGCCGGCCTCGGTGCGGGATGCTCGGCGCCGGTCGGCGCCACCGCGCAGCTGGCCGACGGCCTCTTCTTCTTGACTGCCACCGTCTACAGCCTGGACGGCCGGGCCTCGGTCACGGCCTCTCACGCGGCCACACCGGACGACCGGTCGGCCGCCGCGTTGGAACGTGCGGGGCGAGAGATCGCCGAGCGCGTCGTTGCAGAACTGCTGGCCGAGGGGGCGGCCGACATCGCTCCGGTAGGATCTCAACGAGGCACAGAGTAGAGATGACCAGCACCCCGCATCCCGCGCCGGCGGACCCGACACCGCCCGGCAAGCCGGGCAAGCCGTTGTCGGGCCTGCGAGTGTTGGTGCCGCGCGGCGGCGCGTGGGGCGACATCGTCGCCGCGGGGCTGCGTCACGCGGGCGCCAGCCCGGTCATCGCCCCGATGATCAACTTCGCGCCGGCTGACGACGCCCCGGCGCTGCAAGAGGCCTTCGCGAGGCTCGCGGACGGCGCATTCGACTGGCTTGCCATCACGAGCGCAACGACCGTCGAGGTGATGACCGCCTGGAAAGCCCAGGTGCCCTCCGCCACGCGCATCGCGGCCGTCGGCGAGACGACGGCCGCCTCCCTGGCAGCGGCCGGCTATCACGTCGACCTCATCCCCACCGCCGACAACTCGGCGCACGGCCTCTTGGCCACCTGGGAATCCGCCACGGGCGGCACCGTGCCGTTGAGGATCTTGGCGCTGCGCAGCCAGATCGCGAACCCGTTGCTCACCGAGGGTCTGCGTCGCATCGGCCACGACGTCTCGGCGGTCGTCGCCTATCGCACGGTGGGAGTCGCCGTGCCCGCCCAGGTGGTGGAGGACGTGGCGGCGGGCCTGGTGGGTGCCATCCTCGTCACCTCTGGCAGCGTCGCCGAACAGGTGCAGGGCCAGTTGGGCCCGATCCCCGCCTCGACGGTGGTCGCGGCGATCGGCCCGCACACCGCCAAGGACGCCCGGGCAGCCGGGCTGCGCATCGACGTGGTGGCGGAGGAGCGTTCTGCGGAGTCGCTCATCCAGGCCGTCGTCACGGCGCTCGCCCCGGGCGGCGCGGGGGTCGAGCCCACCGACGCCGGCTGAGGGCCCCGCCGTCTCCCGCGGAGACGGCGCCTGCCGCCGCATGGCAAAATGTCGGTGTGTCAGCGCCGGGAGAAGACGAATCGGAGGCAGGGCGGGTAACGAGGCTCATCCGCGACGAGATTCTCGACCGGGTTCTGGAGCCGGGCAGTCCGCTCGTCGAGCGGGAACTCGCCGCCCGGCACGGGGTGAGCCGCATACCCGTGCGGGACGCCTTGCGCACCCTTGTCGGCGAGGGGCTCGTGACCCCCAGGCCACGCACCTGGTCGATCGTGCGTACCTTCACTCCCGACGAGATCGCCGACCTGCACGAGGTGCGTGCGGCGATCGAGACCTTGGCCTTTCGACTCGCGACGCAGCGGCACACCGCCCGGGGCATCGAGGAGCTCCGACGCGTGGTCTCGGCGGAGCTGGCGGCAGCTCGGCAGGGGGACGCGATTGCCGCGCGCCGCGCCGCGGCCGATTTTCACGACACCGTCGTCGCGTTGGCCGGCAACGCGGTGCTCGAAGACCTGGAACGCTCGCTGCGCAGCCGGATGCACTGGCTGCTGGGCCGATACGACGACCTGGAGCGGGTCGCGCACGAGCATGAGGCGCTTTATGCGGCGATCGCGCGCCGCGACGAGGGCGCCGTCGGGCGGCTCCTCGAGCGGCATATGGGCACGGGAAAGTACCTGGACGGCACGGCACGAACCATGCAGGTCGGCTAGCGGAACGGCGCCCGGCCTATCCGGGAGAACCGGAATGGTATACCATTTACACTGAGAAGTGTACCGATCGCGCCGGCCGCACCACGCGGCACACGAGGTCGGCAAGGAGGCCTCATGCTCACCACTGTCGTCAAGCCCAACACGTATCAGGACTCCGTCAGCCTCATGCTCGTCAGCAAGAAGCTGACCGAGATGCCCGACGTCATCAAAGTGTCCGTCATGATGGGTACCCCCGCCAACAAAGACATCTTGCGGGGCACCGGGTTCGGCTCGGCCGCGCTCGACTCGGCCCAGCCCGGCGACATGATTCTCGCCATCGATGCCGAAGACAACGTCGACCCGCAGTCGGTCGTGCACGAGGCGGAGGAGGCGCTCGCCAACCAGGCAGCCGGCACGCCGGGTTCCACGTTGCGCACCGTGCGCTCCTTCGAGCGCGCGTTCGACGTGCTGCCCGAAGCGAACCTCGGCCTCCTCTCCATTCCGGGCGACTACGTGGCGGCGGAGGCGGATCGCCTTCTGGAGCGCGGCGTCAACGTCATGATCTTCTCCGACAACGTGAGCCTTGACGACGAGATCGCCTTGAAGCGCAAGGCCGCCGCGAAGGGCCTTCTTGTCATGGGGCCGGATTGCGGCACCGCGATGATCGGCGGCGCGCCGCTCGCCTTCACGAACGAGGTCACGCGCGGCGATATCGGCCTCGTCGCCGCCTCCGGCACCGGGGCACAAGAGGTCATGTCGGCCATCGACCGTCTCGGCGGCGGCGTGAGCACCGTTCTCGGGCTCGGCGGCCGCGACCTCAGCCACCAGGTCGGCGGGCTCATGTGCCTTCAGGCGCTCGCCGCCCTCGCGGACGACGCCTCGACCTCCACGATCGTGATCGTCTCCAAGCCACCGGCTCCCGAGGTTCGGCAGAAGGTGGCGGAGGCGGCGAAAAACCTCGGCAAGCCCGTCGTCATCGTCTTCATCGGCGAGAGGCCTGCCACGGCCCGTGACGGCAACGTGCGCTACGCGTACACGCTCGCCGACGCCGCGGCGCTGGCCGTGGAGATCGCGGGCGGCGGCCGCCCGGTCTTCGCACCGGGGCAGAAGGCCATTCGCGGCCTCTACACGGGCGGCACCCTCGCAAATGAGGCGGCCATGCTGATCCGGGATGCCTTCGGCCTCACCGACACCGACCCCAGCCACCGGCAGGGCTATGTGTTGCGGTCGGGCGGGCACGAGATCGTCGACCTTGGCGACGACGCTTACACGCAAGGCAGGCCGCACCCGATGATCGACCCCAGCGCCCGCATCGAGAAGATGCCCGCCGTCTTCGACGACCCGGCCACCGCGGTCGTCTTGCTCGACTGCGTCATCGGCTACGGGGCGTCTGACGACCCGGCCGGCGCGCTCGCCCCCGCCATTCGCGACGGCATCGAGCATGCCCGCGCAGCCGGCCGCGACGTCGCGGTGGTCGTCTCGGTCTGCGGCACGCGACACGACCCGCAAGGTTATGAGGAGCAGCGCGCCACGCTCGCCGAGGCTGGCGCGACAGTGCTGCCCGACAACGCGTCCGCGGTGCGGCACGCCCTGGCGTTGCTCGACGAGCCTGCCGCGACATCCGCTGGGGCGGCCGCGCCGCGACCGGTCGGCGTTGCGGGCCTTCTTGCCGGCCGACCGGCGGTCGTCAACGTCGGCGTGCGTTCCTTCGCCCAGACGTTGCACGACGCCGAGGTGAGCACCGTGCAGTACGACTGGACGCCGGTCGCGGGGGGCGACGCCGAGCTGGCGAGCCTGCTCGACGCGCTGCAGAACGTATGAGAGGTGGAGGAAACATCGCTATGAAATACGCATCCATCAATGAGGCCAACGAGGCCGTCACCCAGTTGATCACCGGCGGCCAGCCAGTGCTCGTCGACGTGGTCCGCGCGAAAGATGTCATCGACGTCTTCCAGGGTGGGGCGAAGGTTCTCCTGCATGCGGGCCCGCCCATCGGCTTCGCCGAGATGCCGCCTCCGATGCAGGGCTCCTGCGTCGGCGCCGTGCTCTTCGAGAAGTGGGCCGACGACGCCGAGAGCGCCCGGGCCATGCTGGAGCGGGGCGATGTTCGCTTCGAGCCCTGCCACCACCACGACGCGGTCGGCCCGATGGGCGGCATCACGAGCGGCGACATGGCGATGATCGTCGTCGAGAACCGTGCCGGCGGCAACCGTGCCTACTCGACGATGAACGAGGGTATCGGCAAGGTGCTGCGCTTCGGCGCGAACGACGCCTCCGTCATCGCCCGCCTCGAATGGATGCGTGATGTGCTCGGCCCGGCGCTCTCCGCCGCGGTGAAGAAGTCGGAGGGCGGCATCGCGCTGATGCCGATCATTTCGCGCGCCATCACGATGGGCGACGAGTTCCATCAGCGCAACATCGCGGCCTCGGCGCTCTTCGCCAAAGAAGTGGCGCCTCTTCTTGCGCAGACCGACGTGCCGCAATCCGACCTGGCCGAGGTCTTGAGGTTCCTCTCCGACACCGACCAGTTCTTCCTCAACCTGGCGATGGCCTCGTGCAAGGCGATCATGGACGCGGCGCGCACCATCGAAGAGGGCTCCGTCGTCACGGCGATGGCCCGCAACGGGAAAGACTTCGGCATCCGCGTCTCGGGCCTCGGCGACGAATGGTTCACCGCTCCGGTGAACACGCCCGACGGCCTTTACTTCACCGGTTACAGCTCAGACCAGGCCTGCCCCGACATGGGTGACAGCGCCATCACCGAGACGTTCGGGCTGGGGGGCATGGCCATGATCGCCGCCCCCGGCGTGACCCGGTTCGTGGGCGCCGGCGGGTTCGGCGACGCGTTGGCCACGAGCGAAGAGATGGCCGAGATCGTCACGGGCCACAACCCCTCGCTGCCGATCCCCACCTGGGATTTCCAAGGGGCCTGCCTCGGCATCGACGTGCGCAAGGTCGTGCAGACCTCCATCACGCCGATCATCAACACGGGCATCGCCTCCCTCGAGCCGGGCGTCGGGCAGATCGGCGCCGGCACGGTGCGAGCACCTCTTGGCTGCTTTGTGAAGGCGCTGAAGGCGCTCGGTGAGAAGTACGCCGTAGCCAAGTGAGCCGATAACCCGCCCGTCATGGCGATCACGGCGGTGAGTTCCGTGGCCCTCGGCCTGCTGCGGGGCGCGGGCGTGCCGCTGGCGGTGCATTCGCGGTTCCGCTCCGGCGTGAATCTGGCGTGCGGAGGCTTCCTCGCCTTTGCGGGGCCGGGCGCAGCCTCGGGGGCGTGCGGCATCGAGGTGACGGCGGAAGACGCCGCGCTTCTCGCGACCGGCGACGCGTGGCTCTGGCAGGGCGACGGCTTGCACGCGGTCGGCTCGCGGGCCGCGGCCTCGCGCGGCGCCGGTGCGGCGCTCGGTGACCCGGCGCGCGGGGGGCGCCGGGCAGCCGTGCCGCTGGCATCCGACGTGCGCGTGTATGCCCCCCGCGTGCCGCGGCTGCATCGCCTTGCCGAGGGCGCGGCCGACGTCGTCGAAGCTGCCAGACGGGCCGCGGGCGGGGTCAGCTGGTTCGATGACGGCGACGGTCTCACGCTCGGGCTGCCGCGGTTGCGCGCGGCACTTGCCACCCTCTTCGCCGCCGAGTGCCCGAGCGGTGAGGGCCTGACCGCCGCGCACCCGGACGACGAAGGTCTCGTCGAGCACGCGGGTGGCGGGGGCCTTGCGGGGCCCGCCGCCGGGCCGTCGAGGACCGAGCGGTCGTTACGGGCCGCGCTTCTGCGGATCGTTGGCTTGGGCGTGGGGTTGACCCCGTCGGGCGACGATGCTGTGATCGGCGCGCTGTGCGTCATGGCGGCGCTCGGCTTTCTGGGGGCCGCAGAGCGCGGCGCGGCGAGGGCTGGGGCTGCCGCGCCCGAACGCGGCGCGGCGACGGGCGCCGGCGTCTTCGAACCTGGTCTGACGAGGGACGCCGCGCCGGAACGAGACTCGCTCTCGCGTTCGATCGAGCGGGTCCTCGTCGATGAGGCGGGCGGGCAGCGCACAACCGATGTCTCCGCCTCCTACCTCCGCCTGGCGGTATCCGGAGCCTTTTCGCCGTCGCTCGCGGCCGTCGTGGCTCTTCTCGGCCGCCCGCACACCAGGCGGCCGGCCGCCTTAGGCCGACCTGATCCTCTTCGCGCCGCCGTCACGGCCGAGCTGCGTTACGGCGCCACCTCGGGGGCCGACTCCCTCGTCGGCGTCCGCGAGGCCTGCGCGCTTCTTCTCGCCCAACCCCAGCCTGAAAGGGTCTCGTGATCATTCTCACCGCGCTTGCCGTGATCGCGGCCGGCTTCGCCGCCGGCGCCGTCAACACGATCGTCGGCTCCGGCTCGCTCATCACCTACCCGGTCATGGTGTTCTTCGGGGTGCCGCCCGTCACGGCGAACATCGCCAACACGATCGGCCTCGTGCCCGGCTCGGTCGCCGGCGCCTGGGGCTACCGCAAGCGCCTGAAGGGCATGCTTCGGCTTCTTCTCCGGCTCGGCATCGTCTCCCTTCTGGGGGCCATCGTCGGCGCAGTGCTTCTGACACAGCTGCCCTCCACGGCCTTCAAGCTCGCCGTGCCCGTCTTGATCCTCGCCGCCGCGTTGCTCGTCGGCCTGCAGCCGAAGATCGCGGCTCACACGCAAGGCGGCGGTCGCACGCGCCTGGGGCAGCTGACGTTCTGGGTCTTTCTGGCCAGCGTTTACGGCGGCTACTTCAGCGCCGCCCAGGGGGTCATCCTCCTCGGGCTGCTTGGCGTGTTCTTGCCGGTCGGCCTGCAGGAGCAGAATGCGGTGAAGAACGTGTTGCAGGCGATCGTGAACATCGTCGCCGCGGTCTTCTTCGTCATCCTGGGCCATGTGGCGTGGTTCTACGTCGTCTGCGTCGCGATAGGCTCCGTCATTGGCGCGCCGGTCGGCGCGATGCTGGCGCAGCGCATCCCGGCCAGGCCCTTCCGTATCGGCATCGTGATCTTCGGCATCGCCATGGCCATCGTCATGGCGATCCTCGCCCTCGTCTGACAGACCTCGTGCGCCCCACGGCCGGTGAGGCTGCGGGGCGCACGGGTAGTTCGGCGATCGAGGCCGACGGTGACCGCCGTCTCCTTACGACGTGGCGCGGCGGCGGGTGAGATGACTAGTCGGTGACCGTCGCCTTCTTCTTCTCGTCGGGTGCCGTCTTCGGGGCCTTCGTCAGCCACTCGACCAGCCAGGCGAACACGGGGCCGAGCGCGTTCATCGCGATCACGCTGATCCACGCTGCCCACGGGTTGCCCGGCGCGAAGCCGAAGCCGCCGAACGAGGTGGCGAAGAACGAGGCGAACCCGAAGAACATGCCGGGCACGAGCGCGAAGAACGGGATGCGTCCGGTGAACATCAGCGCCGTGTTGACGACGAGGATGATGAGGCCCAGCATCGCGTCTTTCGCCAGGGTCGAGGTGCCGAACCCGTTGCCCAACCAGCCGTCGAGAAGCACGATGATGAGCGCGTACGTCGAGCCGATCGGCATGGTGCGCCACAGCTTCGTCATCGAGGCGATGTTCGGCCCGCCGACGAGATAGGTGCCCGCCCAGCCGATGAAGATGGCCCACGGCGGCAGGTTCAGGGCGTTGCCGCCGATGAACGCCGTGATGCCGGCGAATATCGAGGCGACGACCTCGGTCGGGATCTTGCGCAGCATGGATGCTCCTCGCGTGTTCGTGTATGTAGGGGGAGATCGGGATTGGGGTAGAAGCCTGCGAGAGTGCGGGCCGGTGGACAGGTGGCCGAGGCGGGGCCTGTGCCCCGCCGCCCTCGGCCGGCGGCCTTCGACCGCCCTCCGTGGTGTCGGCTCCTCCGCCGGAGGGCGGCAAAGACGCGACATCGGGTCGCTTTCCGCGGTGAGGGTCTTCGTACGTCTCGGGATGAGTCAGAACGTTGAGCCTTGGCCGTCCTCCTGGGTGGGGGTCTTCGAGGCGGCCCGTGGTGGTTGCGGGCGGTGTGTGCCGCTCGCCCGCGACCCGGCCGGAAGTGTGGCGTTCTTACGCGGGCAGCAACTCGGTGTGCTTCTCGGTGCGGGCCACGACCTTGCCGCCCTTGATCACGACGCTGCGCACGGCGCGATCCAGCATGCCGGTCGGCCCGTCGGGCGCGTCGAGGACGACGAGGTCGGCGCGGTCGCCGACGTTCAGGCCGTATCCGGCATCCACCCCGACGATCTTGGCGTTCGCGTAGGTGACGATGTGCAGCAGGTTCTTCAGATCGCTGGGGGCGCCCATGTGGCCGACCTGCGCCATGAACAGGGCGACGTCGAGGA
>DASTNL010000020.1:0-6656 GCA_035720905.1 Microbacteriaceae bacterium | reverse complement strand
GCAGGCACGCTCACTACCGGGGCACTCTTGCAGCGGCTGCGCAATCAGAGCGGCCTGGCCGCCGTGCTGGCCCTGTTCTCCCTCATCGGGGTGCTCGGCCAGCTCGCCCTGCCCGCGCTCGCCGTCGTATGGGTGTCGTTCATCGGCTTCTCGGCCGGCGGGGCGATCGTCGTCGGGCTCTCGCTCTTCGGGCTGCGCACCCGCGACCACCGGCGGGCCGCGGCGCTCTCGGGTATGGCGCAGTCCGTCGGCTACCTCATCGCCGCCTCCGGCCCGATCGTGCTCGGCACGCTGCACGACCTCACCGGCAGCTGGCGGATGCCGCTTTTCGTACTCGTGGGCGTGTGTGTCGCCGAGGGGGTCTTCGCGATTCTCGCCGGGCGTGACCGGCTCGTCGCCGAGGTGCCCGTCACGCGGCGGGCGCGGCCTCAGCTACGCGTTTGAGTGCGGCGAGGGTCGCGGGCATGCCTTCGCGGGCCGCCTGCTCGCGGATGCCGAGCTCTTTCTGCGTCGTCTCGCCGAAACGCTCCTGCCAGTGCGGCATACTCTCCTCCGGCACCTCCCACGACTCGGTCACGCGGGTGCCCGACGGGGTCTTCTCGAAGGTGTAGCCCCAGCGGGTGCGGGCACCGCCGACGGCGAAGGCGAACTCACGGCCGGGGGTGGCGACGATGACCTCGCAGTGCGTCTCCCAGGTTCGACCGGGCGTCTCGTTGCGGCCGGTGAACAAGGCGCCCACGCCACGTTCGTCGCTCTCCCACCGCCCACCGGTGTTCACCGGGCTCCATTCGCCCATGCGTGTCACGTCTGCCACCATCTGGTAAAGAGTCTGTGCGTCGCGCGCGATCTCTATCGAGCTCGAAAGCCGCCACCGTCGTGTCATGGGGCGAGTCTATCGACGCCGGCCGGCGAGGCGGCAGGCCGGGTTGCCGGTCAGTCGGCCGGCTGGTGTCGCTCGAGGAACTCGTACACCTCGGTCGTGTCCACGCCCGGGAAAGCCCCGGTCGGAAGGGCCGCGAGAAGGCTCGTGGGGGTACGGGCGCTCGGCCACGCCGTCTCGCCCCACTTCGCGGCCAGGTCGGCGGGCGGCAGGTGGCAGCAGCGTTCGTCGGGGCAGGTGGAGGCCTCCCGGTGCGTCGTCTCCCGCCCGCGAAAGAACTTCGCGTCTTCGAAGCGCACGCCGACGCTCACCGAGTACTGGCCCTCCTTCGCCTTCTCGATGCGGGAGGTGCACCAGTAGGTGCCGTTCGGTGTGTCGGTGTACTGATACCACGGGCTGAAACGGTCGGTCGCCTTGAACACCGTGAACGCCGTCCACCGTCGGCACACCTGCGTGCCCTCGATCGCGCCCGTCGCGTCGGAGGGGTAATGCACGGCGTCGTTCTCGTACGCCTTCGTGATCGTGCCCGACTCGTGCACCTTCGTGAAATGCACCGGCAGGTCGAGCCGGGCCGTCGCGAGGTTCGTGAACCGGTGCGCGGCCGTCTCGTACGAGACGGCGAACGCGTCGCGCAGGTCTTCCAACGAGATGCGGCGGTTTTTCTTCGCCTCGGCGAGCATCCGCACGGCATCGTCTTCGGGCAAGAGGATCGCCGCCGTCAGGTAGTTCGTCTCCACTCGCTGCCGTAGAAAGTCGGCGTAGCTCGTCGGCTCTTCGTGCTCGCAGATGCGGCTGGCGAACGCCTGCAAGATGGGGGAGCGGGAGTCTCTCGAGACGGACTGCTCGGTCGGCAGGTAGATGCGGCCGTTGCGGTTGTCGGTCACCGATCGGGTGGAATGCGGCAGGTCGCCGACGTAGTGCAGGGAGTAGCCGAGGTGGTCGGCCATGTCGAGCACCGTCTGCTGCCCGATCGGCCCGCCGCTGTGGCCGACCGCGGAAAGGAGGTCTGTGGCCAGCTTCTCCAACTCGGGAAAATAGTTGTTGCGCTCCCGCATCGTGGCGCGCAGCTTCGTGTTCTCGCGGCGGGCCTCCTCCGGGGTGGCGGCGCGCTCGCGGTGCAGCCGCTCCACCTCGTGGTGCAGTGCCAGGATCGTGTGCAACGTCTCGTCGGAGAGTGAGCGGGAGATACGCATCGGCGCGATGCCGAGCGAGGCGAAGACGGCGCCGTGCTGCGCTCGCTCCAGCGCGATCTCGAGCGCCGCGCGTTCGCTGGGCGGTTCGGGGTCGAGCAGCTGCCCGGTGGTCACGCCGAGGGCGCCGGCGAGGGAACGTAGCATCGACAGGCTGGGCTCTCGCTTGCCCGTCTCGATGACGGAGATCTGTGAGGCGGCCCGGCCGACCGCATCCCCCAGCTCGCCGAGCGTGAGGCCGCGCTCCAGCCGCGCCTGGCGGATCCGACGGCCGAGGGTGAACGCGTCGGGTGCGGCGGGCTCCCGTGTCGCCCGGTCGTCGTCGGAGGGGTCGTGCGGCGTCGGCGCGGCCGCGCGCCGGCCGCGTATCGCTGGGTGCTGTGCGGACGTCGTCGAAGCCATGCTTCCAGTGTCGTATTCGATGGTATTTCTTACAAGCAGAAGATTGACCGGATTTCTGTTCAGAAATTTGCGCGATTCCCGACCCTGGTCCGTCACCATTGATATATCACCCCCTGCGGATGGCACCAGCCTCCGCAGATCGGAACGAGAAACAGCGAGGAGGAATCACCATGATCGCGTCATCAACGCAGACTCAGGAGACCATCGGGTACACGGGCGTCGACGAGCTTTCGATCGATTGGGACGCCGACCCCCGCTGGGTGGCTATTCCGCGCGACTGACGATGTCGCGGCGCGAGACGATCTCGACCGGCATCGGCCCCACAGGGCCGGTGCCGGTGTTTCTTTGCACGCAGTGCGCAGGGCCGCGGCGCTCGCATCCTTCGTGTGAGGGCTTCGGCTGGCACCGATAGTCTGCCCTCCCTATGCGGCCCGCGTCGTGGCGTGACGCAGCACGGCCAGGGCCGTGCCGATGGCGACGAGAGCCAGGGCGACGATCATCGCGGTGGCGCCCGGCCAGCCGGCCCACGAGAAGAAAAGCCCGCCAGCCCAGCCGAACACGCTCGATCCGACGTAGTAGAACAGGTTGTACAGCGAGGAGGCCTGCGCCCGCCCCACGCGGGCTGCCGCCCCGGTCCACCCGGAGGCCACCGAGTGGGCCCCGAAGAAGCCGGCCGTTGCGACGACCAGGCCGGCGAGCACCGCCGGCAGCCAGTCGATGAGTGTCACGGCGACGCCGGCCGCGAAGAGCGTGGCGCTGCCGGCGAGCACCGGCAGCCGGCCGATGCGGGAGGCGAGCGCGCCCGCCCTCGTCGACGACCACGTTCCGGCGAGGTAGGCGAGAAAGATGAGGCTCGTCACCGAGACGGGCAGGGAGAACGGCGGCGAGGTCAGGCGGAACGTGAGGTAGTTGTACATCGCGACGAAGCCGCCCATCAGGGTGAGGCCTTGCGCGTAGAGGGCGAGCTGGGTGGGGGAGCGCAGGTTGCCGGCCAGGCGCCTCGCGAGACCAGCCCACGCGCGGGTGCGGCCCGGTGTGAAGCCGCGGGCGGCGGGTGCCATGGCGACGAAACCGGCGGCGGCCAGGGCAGAGATGAGGGCGACGAGGAACACGGCCGCCCGCCAGCCGGCGGCATCCGCCACGGGGCCCGCGATCAGCCGACCGGTGAGCCCGCCGAGCGACGTGCCCGCGACGTACATGCCCGCCACGCGTGCGGCGTGACGGCGATCCACTTCTTCGGTGAGGTAGGCGATCGCGATCGCCGGAACCCCGCCGATGAAGAGTCCTTCGAGAAAGCGTCCGGTGAGGATCATCCAGAGCTGCGGCAAGAACGGCACCGCCAGGCCGAAGACGGTCGCCGAGATCATCGCGGTCGCCATCGCCCGCACGCGCCCGAACCGGTCGGCGACAGCCGACCACGGTATGACTCCGGCGGCGAGCCCCAAGGTCGCCGCGGAGATCATGAGCGAGGAGGTGGCGGCGCCGATGTGCAGGTCGGTGCCGATCTCGGGCAGCGCCGCTTGCGGGGAGTACAGCTGGGCGAACGTGGCGATGCCGCCGAGGAAGAGCGCGGCGACGATGCGCCGGTAGCCTGTGCTGCCGGCCGGATGGCCGGGCCATCCGCCGCCCGCGGGCGTGCCGCCCGGGTCGTGCGGGTGTGGCCGTGCGTCATGACCGTTCGTCACCCCGCCTGTCACACTTCCACGCTACGGCCTACCGGCGCGGACGCCTCCGCGTGCGCCCGCAGTGTGAGTCTCGGTCGCCGTAGCGCCGCCTGTTCACTCGCGCAAGCGTGGCCGTTTCCGGTGTGACCCCAGACGGCGGGTCTCACGAGTGGCGGAGGGCGCGCACGGCGACGGCGGTTCCGGCGGCGAGCGTGAGTGCCGCCATGACCGCGGCGAAGACGATACCCGCCAGCCGCAGCCCCCAGGCATCCGCCGCGACACCGACGAGCACGACGGGCAGGGAGATCGCCGCGTAGGCGACGACGAAGAACATCGAGACGGTCTCCGCCCGCCGGCCGGCGGGGCTCGCGGCCGAGATCGCGGCGATGCCGGCGCTGAAGCTGACGCCCTGCCCGATGCCGACCGCGATCGTGCCGGCGAAGAGGGTCGCCAGTGATTCGGTCGCGAGGGAGGCGCCGATCGCGGCGAGGCCGGCCAGCAGGATCGCGGAACCGAGGAGCAACGTGCCCCGGCGTATGAGGGGAGTTATCGTCAGTTGGCCGAGGGCGGAGCCGGCGAACATGGCGAACACGAGTGCGCCGGAGAGGAGCGGGCTCGGCAGATGCAGCAAAGTGACGAGGAACGCCGGCGCGATCGCCGTCACGAGGCCGAAGACCGCGAACGCGGCGAACGCGACGGTCGCGGCCGGCACGAAGACGCCGCGCGCCTCGGCCGCGACGCCCGGCCGGCGGGGCGTGGGCAAGCGCCGCACCGGGTGCGGCACGGTCTCGGGCAGAAACCAGACCGCCGCGAGGGCCGGCAGGAGAAGCACGAGGTCGAGGAGGTAGGGCGTGCGCAGCGGCGCCGGCAGGGTGGTGGCAGCGACGCCGGTGACGAGCGGGCCGAGCCCGAGGCCCAGCATGTTCACGGCGCTGGCGACGATGCTCGCCTGCCGCTTGCGCCGGGCGGGCGCGAGCTCGACCATCGCAACAGTTGCCGTGCCCGTGAAGATCCCCGCCGAGAGGCCGGAGAACACTCGCCCCACATACAGCATGACGAGGCTGGAATCCGTCGCGAAGGCCACGGCGGAGAAGACGGAGGCGGCGAGGCCGGCCAGAAGAAGCGGCCGCCGCCCGACGACATCCGAGGCGCTGCCGGCCAGGAGCAACACGGCCAGCACGCCGGCGGCGTACGCCGCGTAGACGACCGTCGTCGTCAGGCTGCCGAACCCGTACCTCGTCTCGTACGAGGGGTAGAGCGGTGTCGGCAGGGTCGTGCCCAGCATCGTGACGCCGAACATGTAGGCCGCACCGGCGAACGCCCAGCGGCGCGGCAACGAGGGACGGCCGGCACCCTCACGGGTACCGGCCGTCGTCATCGATTCGGTCGTCACGTATCAGGCGGCTGCGGCGACCGGCTCGCCCGCGGGCGCGAGGTCGGAGTGCACCGTCACGTTCATCCGGTTCCACACGTTGATCGCGGCGACCGCCATCAGCAGCGTGAGGGTCTTCTTCTCGTCGAAGTGCGAGCGCAGGTCTGCCCACACCTCGTCGGAGACACCGCCCTGGCTGATGAGCGTCACCTGTTCGGTGAAGGCCAAGATGGCGCGCTCCTCGTCGGTGAACTGGCTCGGCGCCTCCCGCCAGGCGGCGATGAGGTCGAGCTTGCGCTGCGGGATGCCCTGCTTGCGGGCCTCCGTCAGGTGCATGTCGAGGCACCAGGCGCACTGGTTCAGCTGTGAGGAACGAATCTGGATGAGCAACAGCAGCTTCTCGTCGATGCCGCCCGACGAAATGTACTTCTGCAGCGGGAAGACCGCCTTGTAGGCGCCATAGTCAACGTCTTGAATCGACATTCTTTGCGAAACAGCCACGGAATCTCCTTTACCGATATCTGCTTCTTCGATGGTATTTCGCCGGGCGATGTTTGTGCCGAGAATGCTCGTGGCGCCGTGCCGCTCCCCGCGTCAGGCGGTGAGTGCGGCCGGGGCCCACGTGGGCCAGTCGGGGTTGCTTGTCGGCAGCCCGTGTTCGTATGTCGCGACGGGCTGGAAAGGGTGGCGGGCCACGCTGTTGTCGAAGAATTCCATGCGGTCTGTCACAGAGCGGGCCTCGGTCACGAGGCTCCATAACCGTGCGTATCGCTCGCGGACCTTGCGTTCCGGTACGGGGTGCCCACCGTTTTGCACCCGTTCGGCGACCCGCGTCACGGCCAGATCGACGGGGACGAGGATGACGTGTGCGTGGACGAGGTATCGACGTGCCGCCGCCTCGATGGCGAGGTTGAGACGGGCGCGACCTTCGGCCATCTGCTCGTCCCAGATCGCCCTCATCACCGCTTGGCTGTGTTCGCCGAAATCGTCGTAGGAGGCTTCGCCCGGGAGCACGCGTCGAATGTCGCGAAGGCTCGTGCCGGGCGAAGCTTCGAGCTCACGCCCGATCCGCGCCCAGTGGTTGATCTGTTGCGCGGCGCTACGGTTGGCGATCGTGCCGACGAGCTTCGCTGCGTCGAACAAATCGC
>DASTNL010000019.1:0-3184 GCA_035720905.1 Microbacteriaceae bacterium | reverse complement strand
CTCGGTCGCCGAGACGATGCTCACAACGACGATAGCCGCCGACGCCCGGCGCTGTGACCCGCCGATCGATGCCGCCCGGCCGTACCGAAGGCCTGGCGCCCGGCGCCCGGCGGCCCGGTCCGGTCCGGTCCGCGGCACGCTGGGCGGCGCGGCGATACTGTGGATCGGTGGCAGAACCCTCCCTGGATGCGCCGCGCCCACAGGGCTGGCTGCGTCGGCTGGGCGGCTACCTTCTGCGGCATCGCCGCGACGTGATCGTCTCCCTCGTCGCTGCCGTGCTCGGCAGCGGCATCAAGGTGATCACCCCGCTCATCGCCCGGGTCGTGGTCGACGACGTGGTCGCGCACAAGACCGGCGGCATTCTCTGGTGGATCGTGGCGCTCCTCGCCCTGGCGGTCATCGGCTTCGGGTTCGCCTACCTGCGCCGGTTCCGCGCCGGCCGTGCCGCGCTCGACGTGCAGAACGACCTGCGTCGCGAGATGCACGATCGGCTGCAGGGTATGGATGCCGCGACGCTCGACACCATGCCGACCGGCCAGTTGGTCGCCCGCGCCAACTCCGACACCGGGCTCGTCTTGGGACTTCTGAACTTCTACCCGCTCGTCAGCGGCAACGTGCTCATGATGCTGCTTTCGCTCGTCGTCATGTTCGTGCTCTCGCCTCTCTTGGCCCTTATCAGCCTGGCCGTCTTGCCCGCCCTCCTGATCGTCAGCTACCGCATGCGCAGCCGCGTGTTCCCCGCCTCGTGGGACGGGCAGCAGAAAGAGGGCGACCTGGCCGGCATCGTCGACGAAGACATCGCCGGCGTACGCGTCGTGAAGGCCTTCGGCCAGGAGGGCCGGGAGCTGCGTCGGCTGGCTGACTCCGCGTCGGCGCTGTATGGCTCGCAGATGCGCACCACCCGCATCCAAGCCCGCTTTCAGCCGATGCTCGAGGCGATCCCGCAGCTCGGCCAGGTCGGCATCCTCGCGCTGGGCGGCCTCATGGCGTTGCACGGCGAGCTCACGCTCGGCACGTTCCTCGCCTTCTCCAGCTACATCGCCCAGTTGATGGCGCCGGCGAGACAGCTGGCCGGCATCCTCACCATCGCCCAGCAGGCACGCGCCGGCGTGGAGCGCATCTTTCAGCTTCTCGACCGCAAGCCGGCGATCGTCGACGAGCCGGGCGCGGTCGACCTGCCCGAGGCCGCCGATCCCGGCGTGCCGCTCGACGCGGCCGGCGAGATCGCTTTCCGCGACGTGCGCTTCACGTACCCCGGGGCCTCTCGCCCCGTGCTCGACGGCCTCACGCTCACCGTGCGCCCGGGCGAGCGGGTCGCGTTGGTGGGGGCGAGCGGCAGCGGAAAATCCACGATCATCCGCCTCTTGGCCCGATATTACGAGGCGGACGCCGGCACGCTCACCGTCGGCGGCGTCGACGTGCGTCGCCTTCGCCTTGGCTCCTTGCGTCGGGCGGTCGGGCTCACCTTCGAAGACAGCTTTCTCTTCTCCGAATCGGTGCGGGCGAACATCGCGTACGGCGACCCGGCGGCAAACGACGAGGCGGTCGTTCGGGCGGCACGCGCCGCGCAGGCGGACGACTTCATCCGGGCGCTGCCGCACGGCTACGACACGGTTGTGGGGGAGCGCGGGCTCAGCCTGTCGGGCGGGCAGCGCCAGCGCATCGCCCTGGCCCGGGTGCTCTTGCGCGACCCCCGCATCCTCGTCTTAGACGACGCGACGAGCGCGATCGACGCCCGCACCGAGCAGGCGATCCACGACGGACTGCGGCGGGAGATGGCCGGGCGCACCGTCTTGATCGTCGCCCACCGGCACTCCACGCTGCACCTGGCCGACCGGATCGTCGTCGTCGAGGGCGGTCGCGTCGCCGACGAAGGCACCCATGACGAGCTGATCGAACGCAGCGCACGGTATCGCGCGCTGTTCCTGGGCGAAGACGACGGTGCCGAGGAGGGCGACGTGGATGCCCTGGTCGGCGCCGCCGCGCGTGTCGCCACCACGGAATCCGCCGCCGGGGCACGCCCTGCCGCCGGGGCCGGCCGCACCGTCTCGCTCGGCGCCGGTCTCGGCCGCGGCGGCGGTGGGTGGCGCAAGAGCCTCGCCCCCACACCGGAGCTCTTAGCGCTCGTCGATCGCCTGGAACCGGTGAAAGACGTGCCAGAGATCGACCTTGAGCGGGAGTCGCGCCGGCAGGCGCACTTCTCGCTCGGCGGCCTTCTGCGGGAGTTCCGCAAGCCTCTCGCTCTCGCCCTCGTCTTCGTCGTCATCGACGCCCTGTCGGGGCTCGTCGGCCCGGCGCTCGTCAAGGCCGGCGTCGACCAGGGGGTCGTGGGCGGCAGCACCGGGGTTCTCTACCTTGCCTCCGGCCTGTACCTCGCCATCGTCGCGGTCGCGCTCGCCAACGAGATCGGCGAGGTCTTCGTCACCGGTCGGGTGGCGCAGCGCATCATGCTCTCGTTGCGCATCCGCATCTTCGCGCAGCTGCAACGCCTCTCGCTCGACTATTACGAGCGTGAGATGGCCGGGCGCATCATGACCCGGATGACGACCGATGTCGACCAGTTCGACCAGCTTTTAGAGAACGGGCTCCTAGGCGCGCTCGTCGCGATCGTCACCTTCGTCGGCGTCGCCGTCGCCCTCGTCGTGCTGAACGTGCCGCTCGGCCTCGCAACCCTGGCCGTCGTCATCCCGCTCATCGTCGCGACCTTCTTCTTCCGCAGGCGCGCCTCCCGCCTCTACACCCTGTCGCGGGAGCGGATCGCCGTCGTGAACGCCGCTTTCCAGGAGGGACTGTCCGGGGTGCGCGAGGCGCAGGCGTTCACCCACGAAGACGCGACGATCCACCGCTTCGCCGGGCTGTGTGGCAGCTATCTCGAATCGCGGGTCGCGGCGCAGCGGCTCGTCGCCGTCTATTTCCCGTTCGTGCAGTTCCTTTCCTCCGTCGCCGACGCGATCGTGCTGGGCCTCGGCGCCTACCTCATCGCCACCGGGCACGTCACGACAGGAACCCTCATCGCGTTCCTGCTGTACATCGACATGTTCTTCTCGCCCATCGGGCAGCTCTCCCAGGTCTTCGACTCCTGGCAGCAGACCCGCGTGTCGGTCGGGCGCATCGCGGGGCTCATGAGGCTCGACACGCTCACCCCGGAGCCTCGTAGGCCGGTGGCCGTGCCAAGCCTCGCCGG
>DASTNL010000018.1:0-3482 GCA_035720905.1 Microbacteriaceae bacterium | reverse complement strand
GATCGGCCTATGGGGCCGCCCTTCTGGACCTCTTGGCACGGCATCGCCCGACGCCCGACGCCGGCGAGAGCGAACACTGAGAGAGCACTCACGACCCTGCCAGGTTGAGGCCCTTGTCGGCCTTGGGGGCCCCGGGTAGCCTCCGGGCAAGAGCCTGGTTCCCGGGGTGCGCATCCGGCCGGCGTGCGTGTCGGTCGTTCATCCCCCGGCGCTCCGGGCGCAATCCATCGCGCGAGTCAAGGGAGAGATGTCGTGGCTGCAAACCGAGCCGTCGCCTATAAGGGACCTCGACACGTCGAAGTGATCGACACGGACTACCCCACCTTCGAGTTGAAGGATGGCCCGGGGGTCAACCCCGCCAACATCGGGCGCAAGGTGCCGCACGGCGCCATCGTGCGCACCGTCGCCACCAACATCTGCGGGTCTGACCAGCACATGGTTCGAGGCCGCACCACCGCCCCGTCAGACCTCGTTCTCGGGCATGAGATCACGGGGGAGGTGGTGGAGGTCGGCCCGGATGTCGAGTTCGTGAAGGTCGGCGACCTCGTCTCGGTGCCGTTCAACATCGCTTGTGGGCGCTGTAAAAACTGTATCGAGCGCAAGACGGGCATCTGTCTGAACGTCAACCCCGACCGGCCGGGCAGCGCTTACGGCTACGTCGACATGGGCGGCTGGGTGGGCGGCCAGGCGAACTATGTGCTCGTGCCGTACGCCGACTTCAACGCCCTGGTGTTCCCCGACAAAGACCAGGCGATGGAGAAGATTCTCGACCTGGCGATGCTCTCCGACATCTTCCCGACCGGCTACCACGGCGCGTACAGCGCCGGGGTGACCACCGGCTCGACGGTGTACGTGGCGGGTGCCGGCCCGGTGGGCCTCGCTGCCGCGACCGCGTCGCTGCTTCTGGGCGCCTCGGCCGTCATCGTCGGCGACATGAACGAGAACCGACTCAAGCAGGCCAGGAGCTTCGGCTGCGAGACGGTCGACCTGACCAAGGGTGGGCCCGTCGAGCAGATCGAACAGATTCTCGGCGTGCCCGAGGTCGACTGCGCGGTCGACGCGGTCGGTTTTGAGGCGAAGGGCCACGGCGCGGGGGCGAAAGAGGCGCCGGCGACGGTGCTGAACTCGTTGATGGACATCACCGCGGCGGGCGGGTCGCTCGGCATCCCGGGCCTCTACGTCACGGGCGACCCGGGCGGGGTCGATGAGGCTGCCCGGGTCGGCGCCCTCTCTCTCAGCCTCGGCACCGGCTGGGCGAAGTCGCTGGCGTTCACCACTGGCCAATGCCCGGTCATGAAGTACAACCGGGGGCTCATGAAGGCGATCCTCGCCGATCGGGTGCACATCGCGAAGAACGTCAACGCGCAGGTCATAGGCCTCGACGACGCGCCGCAGGGCTATGACGCGTTCGACAAGGGCGCCGCGACGAAGTTCGTTCTGAACCCGAACGGCTACCTCGACAAGCTCGCCGCTTGACGGGGGCACGGGCCTGGGCTCTTTCGGCCTAGGAGTAGGTGAGGGGCGGTCGGCGCTTGGCGTCGGCCGCCTCGAACGTCTGCTGCGGGTGCTGCCCCGCGCGATGGCGAGGTGGAAGGATGGCGACGATGCGCATTCCCGAGAACATTCGCCGCACGCTTGACACGCTCACCCGACAGCAGAAGGTGTCGCTCACCAGCGGGGCATCGTTCTGGCGCACGAAACCGGTGCCCGAGGCGTCGGTGCCGGCCCTCGTTCTCACCGACGGCCCGCACGGCGTGCGCATGCAGGCCGGCGACGGCGAGCATCTGGGCTTGACCGAGAGCGTGCCCGCCACCTGCTTTCCACCCGCGGCCGCCCTGGCCTCCAGCTGGGATCCGGCCCTGGTGCGTCGCGTCGGCGAGGCCCTGGGCGAAGAGGCCCGTGCCGAGGGCGTGCAGGTGCTCCTGGGGCCCGGCATCAACATCAAACGCAGCCCCCTGTGTGGACGCAACTTCGAATACCTCTCCGAAGACCCGTATGTCGCAGGCGTTCTCGGCGCGGCCCTCGTGCAGGGCATCCAACAGCGCGGGGTCGCGGCCAGCCTCAAGCATTTCGCCGCCAACAACCAGGAGACCGACCGGCTGCGGGTCAGCGCCGACGTCGACGAGCGCACCCTTCGGGAGGTCTACCTGCGGGGGTTTCAGCGCGTCGTCGCGAAGGCTCGGCCGTGGACGGTGATGTGTTCGTACAACGGCATCAACGGGGTGCGGGTCAGCGAGGACCGGTGGCTTTTGACGACGGTGCTGCGCGACGAGTGGGGCTTCGATGGGCTTGTCGTCTCCGACTGGGGTGCGGTCGTCGACCGGGCCGCCGCGCTCGAGGCCGGTGTCGACCTGGAGATGCCGTCCCGTGCCGCCGCCGACATGGAACTGACGGCGGCGCTCGACGCCGGCCGTGTCTCCGAGGCCGCCCTCGACCAGGCGGCGGCGCGCGTGCTGACACTCATCGAGCGCACGACGCCGGCCGCCGGTTCCTCGTCGCCCGACGCCGACGGTTACGACCGGGTGGCGCACCACGCGCTGGCCCGAGAGACGGCTGCGCGTTGCGTGGTGCTTCTGAAGAACGAGGGCGACCTCTTGCCCCTCGACCCCGACACGAACGTGGCGGTGATCGGGGAGTTCGCCCGCACGCCGCGCTATCAGGGCTCCGGCAGTTCGCAGGTCGTGCCGACCCGGCTCGACACCGCGCTCGACGAGATTCGCCGCATCGCGGGCCGAGACGTGCCGTTCGCCCCCGGTTTTGCGCTGCCGGGCGCGCCGACGGGTGACGGGGGCCCCACGGCGGGCGGGGCGTCTGCGGGTGGCAGCCTCCTCGACGAGGCGGTCGCGGTCGCCCGCGCGGCGGAGACCGTCGTGCTCTTCCTCGGCTTGCCGGCGAGCGACGAGTCGGAGGGCTTCGATCGGGAGCACCTGAACCTGCCGCCCGAGCAGACGGCGCTGCTCGACGCCGTGCTGGCCGTCAACAGCACCGTCATCGTCGTGCTCGCCAACGGTGGCGTCGTGCGGGTCTCGGGCTGGGACGAGCGGGTGCCGGCGATTCTCGAAGGCTGGCTGCTCGGGCAGGCCGGCGGCGGCGCGATCGCCGACATCCTCTTCGGCCGCGTCGAGCCCTCCGGCCGGCTCGCCGAGACGATCCCGGCTCGCCTCGAAGACACTCCCGCCTACCTGAACTTTCCCGGCGAGAACTATCACGTGCGGTATGGGGAGGGGCTCTTCGTTGGCTACCGCTGGTACGACGCCCGAGACCTTGCCGTCTCGTACCCGTTCGGACACGGCCTGAGCTATACGCAGTTCGACTACGGCGATGTCGTCGTCGAGGCCGTCGGCTCAGGCGACACGGTCGCGCCTACCGGAGTGGCCGGGTCTGCTGAAGCGGTCGGCTCGGCTGAGGTTGCCGGGCCGGGTGGCCCGGCAGAGCCTGGCGACGCGGTTCCGCCGGCAGGCGGGGCCGGTGCCGACGGGTTG
>DASTNL010000017.1:0-4272 GCA_035720905.1 Microbacteriaceae bacterium | reverse complement strand
TCGCTGACCGATGTCGCGCAGTTCAAGGCCTTCGTGCTGCAAGCCTCGGGAGAGAGCTACCAGGCTTCGAACGTGACGCCGCTGCCGATGCCTTCCTCCGCCCCGCCGCTGCCGTCTCCGACGAGCACGAAGCCGTCTTCGCCGCCGCACGCCGCCGGATGACCCCCGACGCCGGGGTATCGGGGCGTGTCGCGGCCGACCTCCTCCACAACGTGGGTGTTGCCACCCACGTGACGCGCAGCACAGAAGCGTCGGCGAGACCGTCAACCGCCGGCTGGTTCCAGGGGGGCCGGGGTCGGAGCACGTAAGATGTCACTACCGCCGGCCTGGCGCAATTGGCAGCGCACCGCTCTTGTAAAGCGGTGGTTACGGGTTCGAGTCCCGTGGCCGGCTCTGCACCCTCGGGGCCTGCGTCACCGGCCGGCACAGTCCGGGCCGGTGACGGTGACGGATCGTCGGCCCCCGGCGGCGGGCTATTCGGCGGCCGGCGTGCCTGCGGCGTCGGGCGCCTCCGGCGCGAAGTCGAGGGACAGCGAGTTCATGCAGTAACGGTTGCCGGTCGGCGTTCCGAAACCGTCGTCGAACACGTGTCCCAGATGCCCGCCGCAGCGTGCGCAACGCACCTCGGTGCGCACCATGCCGAGGCTACGGTCTTCGAGAAGGGTGACCGCCTCGGGTCGCACCGACTCGTAGAAGCTCGGCCAACCGCAGTCCGAATCGAACTTGGTGCCGCTCTTGAACAGTTCCGCCCCGCACCCTGCGCAGGTATAGATGCCCGCCCGGTGCTCGTCGAGGAGCTCGCCCGTCCACGGCCGCTCCGTGGCGGCTTGCCGCAGAACCGCGTACCGCTCTGGGGCCAGATTCTCGCGCCATTCCTCGTCGGTCTTTGCCATCTCGTCGGCCATGGTGCCTCCTTGTTGCTGTTGTGTGTGGCATCCCGCCCTGACCACTCTAGAATCTTCGGGCCGGGCGGGCGCGCAGGGGGCTGTGGTCGGCGCGCGGGGCGTCGCCGGAAACACGCAGGGTGCGCACCATAAGATGGGCCGGGCGGTCGGGCATGGGTGTCCCGCCGCGGGTAGGACCTGGCGCGCAGAGGGGATGATCCGATGGCCGATTCAGGGCCCGAGGCGTCGGGGTCGGCCGCGGCGCCGACCGACGACACCGTGCGGCTCCTTGAGTTCGAGCGGGCTCACCGGGTGCATGACGGGCAGAAGGACGAGGCGATCCGTGACGCGTTCGGGGTCTCGGCCGTGCAGTACTACGACCGTCTGAGCGCGGTCATCGACACCCCCGCCGCGGTGCGGTATGACCCGATCTTGATCCGGGAGCTGCGTGCGACACGCGCCCGGCTGATCACGGCGCGCCAGGCCAGGCTCTTCTTGCCCCGAAGCTGAAGTGAGGACAACCACGGTGCAGAGATTCCCGAAGGACCGCTTCGACGTGCGGCCTCGGCGCGGCGAACGGGTGGGCGTGCACCGCTCGGCGAACCGCAGCCATCGTGGCTGGATCACCGTCGTCGTCTCGGTCGCCGCGATCGCGGTCATCGTCGGTGCCGGATTCCTGGTCGTGCGCTCGCCGGGCGGGCTCTTCGGCCTCCGGGGCGCGCACGACTCCGCGTCGCAGGCCACCCCCGTGACGCCGCACACGCCCGCCTCCTCTGCGCCGGCCCGGACGTCGGCACCCGCCTCCACCGCGCCGCAGACCACCGCGCCCACGACCAGCACTCCGGCCGTGGGCCCGACCGTCGACCCGAACACGAGGCTGATCGTCTTGAACGGAACCACCGTGCCGGGCGCCGCGGCCTCCGCCACGACGGTGCTCGAGAACGGGGGCTGGGTGGGGGTGCTGCGGCCGACGAACGCCAGCACGCAGAACGCGCAGGGCACGGTGATCTACTACACGGGGGCCGAGGACAAGGGCGCGGCGCTGGGTGTCGCACAAACGCTCTCCCGGTCGGGCCCGCTGGCCGGGCGACAGATACCCGTGCAAGAGAGCGGAGCGTTCGCAGGTAACGGCGCGGCCATCACGATCGTCCTCGGTCTGGACTATGCCGGCGGGGTCGGTTGAGCACCGGGCGACGTCGACGTTCTCTATCATTGCGGCCTGGGGCTGTCGCCACACGCGTGCGCTCCAGTATGATCAAGCATCACGCATGGCGACCATGCTGTGCGCATCAAGAAGTACAGGAGTAATACATGGCGAACGGGACCGTGAAATGGTTCAACGCTGAAAAAGGCTACGGATTCATCACCGTCGATGAGGGGGGACCGGACGTTTTCGTTCATTACTCCGCCATTGATATGAATGGGTACAAGGTTCTCGAAGAGGGTCAGCGTGTCACCTTCGACGTCGGTGCGGGCGCGAAAGGCCCTCAGGCGGAGTCGGTGCGCCTGGCGTAATCCATTTCACACTGAGAGTCGAGCGCACAGTCGGCGCCATCCGTTCCGGATGACGTCGACTGTTTTCGTCTATCGGGTGCCGTGGGTGCTGCTTGCACTCCCTGCGTGAGAGTGCCAGAATCGGTTTAGCACTCGTCTGAGCCGAGTGCTAAAGCATTGCATCGTTCGCGACGTCCGGGAGGGACGAGAAACAACCATGGCAAAGATCATTTCGTTCGACGAGGAGGCTCGGCGAGGCCTCGAGCGCGGCCTTAATATTTTGGCCGACACGGTCAAGGTGACGCTCGGCCCCCGCGGTCGCAACGTCGTGCTCGAAAAAAAGTGGGGCGCTCCGACCATCACGAACGATGGCGTCTCGATCGCCAAGGAGATCGAGCTCGACGACCCGTACGAGAAGATCGGTGCGGAACTCGTCAAAGAGGTCGCCAAGAAGACCGACGATGTCGCCGGTGACGGCACGACGACCGCGACCGTGCTCGCCCAGGCGCTCGTGCGCGAGGGGCTGCGCAACGTGGCGGCGGGTGCCGACCCGATCAGCCTCAAGCGCGGCATCGACAAGGCCACGACGGCCGTGACCGAGGCGCTCATCGCCGATGCGAAAGAGGTCGAGACTAAGGAGCAGATCGCGGCCACCGCGTCGATCTCTGCGGCCGACCCCGAGATCGGCTCGATCATCGCCGAGGCCATTGACAAGGTCGGCAAAGAGGGCGTCGTCACCGTCGAGGAGTCGAACACCTTCGGCACCGAGCTCGAACTGACCGAGGGCATGCGGTTCGACAAGGGTTACCTGTCGCAGTACTTCGTGACAGACGCCGACCGTCAAGAGGCGGTCTTCGAAGACCCCTACATCCTGATCGCAAACTCGAAGATCTCGAACATCAAAGACCTGCTGCCGATCGTCGACAAGGTGATCCAGGCCGGCAAGCAGATGCTCATCATCGCCGAAGACGTGGAGGGCGAGGCCCTGGCCACCCTGATCGTCAACAAGATCCGTGGCATCTTCAAGTCCGTCGCCGTCAAGGCGCCGGGCTTCGGCGACCGCCGCAAGGCGCAGCTGCAGGACATCGCCATCCTCACGGGCGGCCAGGTCATCAGCGAAGAGGTCGGCCTGAAGCTCGAGAACGTGACCCTCGACCTGCTCGGCCAGGCCCGCAAGGTCGTCATCACCAAAGACGAGACGACCATTGTCGAGGGCGCCGGCGACCAGGAGCAGATCGCGGGCCGCGTGCAGCAGATCCGCACTGAGATCGAGAACACCGACAGCGACTACGACCGTGAGAAGCTGCAGGAGCGCCTCGCCAAGCTCGCCGGCGGCGTGGCCGTCATCAAGGCGGGTGCGGCCACCGAGGTCGAGCTCAAGGAACGCAAACACCGCATCGAAGACGCGGTGCGCAACGCGAAGGCCGCGGTAGAGGAGGGCATCGTCGCTGGCGGCGGCGTCGCCCTGATTCAGGCCGGCAAGACGGCCTTCGAGAAGTTGGAGCTCGTCGGCGACGAGGCGACCGGCGCGAACATCGTCAAGGTCGCCATCGAGGCCCCGCTCAAGCAGATCGCGCAGAACGCAGGCCTCGAGCCGGGTGTGGTGGTCGAGAAGGTGCGCGGCCTGGCCGTGGGCCACGGCTTGAACGCGGCGACGGGTGAGTACGTCGACATGCTCGACGCCGGCATCAACGACCCGGTCAAGGTGACCCGCTCGGCGCTGCAGAACGCCGCGTCGATCGCGGGGCTGTTCCTGACGACCGAGGCGGTTGTCGCCGACAAGCCGGAGAAGGCCGCGGCGGCCGCCCCGGCCGACCCGTCGGGCGGCATGGACTTCTGAGTCCCGACCCGCATCACGACGAACGGCGGGCACCCTCCTTTCGAGGGTGCCCGC
>DASTNL010000016.1:0-2032 GCA_035720905.1 Microbacteriaceae bacterium | reverse complement strand
GGTCTGCTCGGGCCTGCTCGCCTTCTTTCCCACTGATGTCGCCACGGCCGGCCGCTCGCACGCGGTCGCCCCGGTGCAGGGCACGGTGCATGGCGGCACGGTGCACGGGAGCATCCACCTCGCCCTGGCCGGCATCGGATTCGCCGCGGCGTTGGCGGGTGTGCTCGTGCTGACCGGATGGTTGCGGCGGGGCGCGAGCGCCGGGCGGCCGGGGCCTGCAGCGAGTGCCTTTGCCCCGACCGTGCTTGCGGCGATCGCCGGGGTCGCTTTCGCGGCCGTCGTGCTCACCGTCCGGCTGCGACCCGGGGTCTTCGGAGTGAGCGAGCGGGTCTTCATCGCCGCGATCCTCGCGTGGACCGTCGTCGTGGCGTTACGGCTTCGGCGCGTTACGGACTGACGTCGCCGGGCTGGTCGCTGCCGTTCGGCGCGCTACCGCGTGACGTCGCCGACGCCCGCGGCGATGTCCGACCGGTATCGACCGCCCTCGAGACGAATGCGGCCCATCGCCTCGTATGCACGCGAGCGGGCCTCGTCGAACGTCGTGCCCACGGCGACCACGTTGAGCACGCGGCCCCCGGTCGCCAGCAGCGCGCCGCTGGCCGGGTCGACGGCGGTCGCGGCGTGCAGGATCTGCACCTCGGGAACCTGCGCCGCGGCATCCAGCCCGGTGATCTTGCGGCCCGTGACCGGCGCGGACGGGTAGCCCTCGCTGGCGAGCACCACGGTGACGGCCACGTCGAGCGCGAACTCCGGCCGGGGGAGGCCGGCGAGGGCGCCCGTCGCTGCCGCGAACAGAAGTGTCGAGAGGGGGGTGACCAGCCGTGGCAGCACCACCTGCGTCTCCGGGTCGCCGAAGCGCGCGTTGAACTCGATGACCCGGATGCCGGCGGGCGTCTGGATGAGACCGCAGTACAACAGCCCGATGAACGGGGTCTGCTCCTCGGCCAGTTGGCGCACGGTCGGCAGGGCGATCGTCTCGATCACCTCGTCGACGAAGCGCTCGTCGAGTCGCGGCAGCGGTGAGTACGCACCCATGCCGCCGGTATTCGGGCCAGCGTCGCCGTCTCCGAGGCGCTTGTAGTCCTGGGCGGGGGCGAGGGGCAGTACCGTGTGCCCGTCGCTGATCAGGAAGAGCGAGACCTCGGGGCCGTCGAGGAACTCCTCGACGAGCACGGCCTCGTGCACGAGCCACGTCGACGCGTGTTCGAGGGCGGCCTCCCGGTCGTGCGTTACGAGCACACCCTTGCCGGCCGCCAGGCCGTCGGCCTTGACCACGTAGGGGGCGCCGAACGTGTCGAGCGCCTCCTCCGCCTCCAGAAGACTGGCCGCCCGGATCGAGCGTCCGGTCGGCACGCCGGCGGCGTCCATGATGCGCTTCGCGAACGACTTGGACCCCTCCAGCTGTGCGGCGGCCTGCCCGGGGCCGAAGACCGGGATGCCGCGGGTGCGCAACGCGTCGGCGACGCCGGCGACGAGCGGCGCCTCCGGTCCGATCACGACGAGCTCGATGTCGTGCTCGAGCGCGTAATTTGCGACGTCCTCCGGGGAGTCGGCGTCGAGCGGCACCGTCGCGACGTCGGCGGCGATGCCCGCGTTGCCGGGGGCGGCGGTGATCTCGTGCCCGGCATCCTCGCCGAGAAGGGCCTTGACGATGGCGTGCTCGCGGGCACCGGAACCGAGGACGAGAATTTTCACGGTCTCAGCCTAGCCAGAGGCGCCGTCGACGCTGCGGTGGTCGAGTACCCCCCTGCGCTGCGGTGGTCGAGTAGGCCCCTCCGATGGTCGAGTAGGTCGTGCAGCGACCGTATCGAGACCTGGTGCCCCTGCGGTGGTCGAGCAGGTCGCGCAGCGACCGTATCGAGACCCCGGGGCCGTGCGTGCGTGGTCTCGATACGCTCCTTCGTCGCTACTCGACCGCCGGTGGGTGGGTGCTCTCGATACGCTCGCAAGCTCGCCACTCGACCCCCGGAGTGACACCCTGAAACCGTGACGAAGGCATACACGGCGCAGCAGATCCGCGAGGCGGAGGCGC
>DASTNL010000015.1:0-2011 GCA_035720905.1 Microbacteriaceae bacterium | reverse complement strand
AGGTCGTCGCGGCGCGGCGCGAGCCCGGCCAGCCTGGCGCGGGTGCCGGCCAACCAGCACAGCGCCCATTCGGCGGCGGTGCCCTGCACGACGAAGTTGCGGATGAACCTGCTGCGGTCGCCCGCCTGACGGCGGGCCGCGTGGGCCAGTGCCGCCGACGCGCCGGGCTCCGCCGCCCGTCGCTGCAACTGCCGCCAGGCCGCACCCGGGTGCGGCGCGGTGCGCCCGAGCCTCGTCGTGACGACCCCGCCGGCCCGCCCGGTCGCCGCCGCGGCCTCGACGAGGCCGATCGCGCGAGGGAACGCGGCCGCAAGCGACGGCATCAACCGGGCGCTATCCCCCGTGGTCGCGCCGTAGATGGCGCCCAGCATCGCGACCTTGGCGCGGCGCCGGTCGGGCACGACGCCACGCTCGACGATGCCTCGATAGAGGTCGCTGCCCGCACCCGCCGCGATCATCGCCCGGTCGTCGGCGAGCGCGGCGAGGATACGCGGGTCGAGCTGAGCCGCATCGGCGACCACGAGCTTCCACCCCGGGTCGGCGACGACGGCGGGACGCACTTTCTTGGGCAGCTGCAGCGCCCCGCCGCCGTGCCCTGCCCACCGCCCCGTCACGACGCCGCCCGGCACGTATTCGGCGTGCAGACGGCCACCCTGTACCCACCGGTCTTGCCACGTCCAGCCGTTGGCTGACCAGAGCCGCGCCAGGCGCCGGTAATCGGCCAACGCCCGGGTCGCGGGCGTGTCGACGCCCTCGAGGGTGTGAGCGCTCGTCGAATCGACGCGCAGCCCGGAACGGCGCAGCGCCGCGAGCAGTTCCGCCGGCGAATCCGGGTTCAGAGCGGTAGTGCCAAGCACCGTGCGCAGGTGCTCGGCGGCCTTCTCCACAAGGGCCGGCCGTTCTCGGCCGCGGGGCCGGGGGCCCAGAACCCGCCGCAGCATCGCGTCGTGAACGTCGGCACGCCAGGGGATGCCCGCCCATGTCATCTCGACGGCGGCGAGCGCGCCCGCCGACTCGGCGGCGACGAGCAGCCGGAGGCGGCCCGGATGCGCGGAGGTGCGTATCGCCTCGGCCTGCAACCGCGCCTCTCGCCCCGCCTCATCCAGGCCGAGCGTCGCCTCGCCGCCCGGCCAGTCGAACAGCGCGGCGTCGTCGCGGGCCGCCGGATGCGCCTGGCCCTGCCGCCACGCCGGGCCGGCCGAGAAGACCCCCGGCCGGCAGTATCCGGATGCCGCGAGGATCGCGCGGGAGAGCCGCAGGTCGTGGCAGCGCAAGACCCGCACGCCGCGTTCCACGAGCGCCGGGTACCACGTAGCTGTGTCGGGCCAGGCCCAACGCTCGTCCTGGTGCCGTGCCACGTATCGCGCCAGGGCGCCGCCCGGCAGGGCGACGGGCTCCCCGGCCGCGGCGCCGTCGTCGTCGCACGGGACGACGGTGACGGCGTCGTCGGGAAACACGCCGCGGGCCGCCAGAAGCACACTGCCATTCTCGCCTCGGGCGCAGTGCCGCAGGGGCTCTTCCTCGGCCCCCTCATCCGCCGTGTCCGTCGCCCGACGGGCGCCGCGAGGCCATCCGGGTGCAGGTACGCGTCGCGTCGCGTCGACGCGGCCGGCCCGCCATGCCGAACATAAAACGGAGCGCGCTAGTCTTAAAGAATGAGTACGGTCACCAACGGCGGCGCACAACACGTGGCTCTCGCCTCACGGACAAGGCGAGAGATTCTCGACATGGTGACGTCGTCGGAATGCCCCCTCGACGCCGCGACTATCGCGGAACGCATGAACCTGCACGTCACGACGGTTCGCTTTCATCTCGACCGGCTCGAGGCGGCGAAGCTGCTCTCCCGCACGACGGAGCGTGAAGGCCATCGCGGCCGCCCGCGCGTCGTCTATTCCACCGACGCGTTCCCCTCCGACGAGAACGCCGCGAACCGGCAGCTCGTCGAGGTGCTCGCGGACGCACTGTCTCACGACCCCGACGGCGGCAAGGCCCGGGGCGAAGAGGCCGGGCG
>DASTNL010000014.1:0-5444 GCA_035720905.1 Microbacteriaceae bacterium | reverse complement strand
TCGACGGCCGGCCGCGTGCCCTCCGGGGTGTGGAAGGCGCGGCTGACGCCGCGCAGTTCCAGCGCGGCGACGGCCACGTCGCGCGAGGCGGGAGCCTGCCGGGGCGCGGCATGCGGGTGGCCGCCGGCAGCCGGGGCGACGCAGGCCCGCAGCGCGTCGGCCGCGTGCGGGGTGACGGGGCTCGGCCGGACCCCCGGCCGGGGCGCGGCGTTCGTGGCGGACCCTCGCCCCGCGAGGCTCAGGAGGGTGCCGCGCGGGCGACCCTCGGGCACCGCCCCCACGAGTTCGACCGTGTAGGGGTGTCGGGGCCGCCGCAAGACCTCGGCTGCGGTGCCTTCCTCGACGATGAGGCCGTCGTGCATGACCGCGACGCGGTCGGCGACGCGCGCGACCACGCTCAAGTCGTGACTGATGAGGAGAAGTGCGGTGCCCCGGTCGCGAAGCCCCCCGAACGTGTCGAGCACCTGACTCTCGACGGCCACATCCAGCGCCGTCGTCGGCTCGTCGGCGATGATGAGCGCGGGGTTCAGGACGATCGCGGCGGCGATCAGAGCCCGCTGTCGCTGCCCGCCGGAGAGCTCGTCAGAGCGCCCCGCCGCCCGCAGCTCGGGGTCGGCGATGCCGGCGTCGGCCAGCGCCTGGAGCATCCGGGCGCGACGTCCGGCCGGGCCGAGACGGGTGTGCAGCCGCAGCGCATCGTCGATCTCGCGGCCGACCGGCCGCAACGGGTCCAGCGAGGTCAGCGCGTCTTGGAGCACCATGCCGATGCGCGCCCCGCGCACCCGCCGCCACGCGCGTCGCGACAGGGCCAGAAGGTCTGTCTCGCCGAGGCGCAGCCGCGCAGCCTCGACGACGGCGTGCCCGCCCACGAGGCCCAGGAGGGCGCGCGCGGTGACCGATTTGCCGGAGCCCGACTGGCCGACGAGGGCGAGGCATTCCCCCGGCCGCACCGTAAGGTCGATGCCGCGCACCGCGGGTGTGACGCGCCGCGTGCCCGGCGCGGGGAACCCCACACGAAGCCCCGTGACGCTCAGCACGGGTGCCGCGGCGGGCGCCCGCTCGCCGGCGGGTGCGGCGCCGGCGGCCCCCGGATCGCCGGGCACGCCCGCCCCCGGATCGTCGGGCACGCCCGCCCCCGGATCGCCGGGCGCCGCCGACCGGGCGGGCCCTGCCTGGTGGGGCAGTGCGTGCTCGTTTGCGGGTTCCGCGCGTCGCCTGGTGCTCATGACCGTCTTGCCTTCCCTTGCAGGCGCCGGCCTAGCACCGTGCAGGCGGCGGCCGCCAGAACGATCACGAGGCCCGGAAAGAACGTCATCCACCACGCGGTGCCGAGGTAGGTGCGACCGTCTGCGAGCATCGCGCCCCATTCGGCGGCCGGTGGCGGGGTGCCGAGCCCCAAGAAGCTGAGCGACGACGCCCAGACGATGGATTGCCCGACCCCGAGCGTGACGAGCGCGAAGAGCGCCTCGGCGACGTTCGGCAGGATGCTGTGCCAGAACCGGTGCCAGGGCCCGCGGCCGAGCACGACGAGTGCCTCCACGTACGGGGCCTGACGCACGGTGATCATCTGCGAGCGGATGATCCGCGCGTAGCCCGGTGCCGTCGCAAGACCCACCGCGATGGCCGAGGTCGCCCCGCCTGGCCCATACACGACGATGAAGAGCAGGGCGAGAAGCAGGCCGGGAAAGGCGAACAAGACCTCGAGAAGGCGGCTCGTGCCGAAATCGAGCCAGCGTGGGCCGAGCCCCGCCATCGTTCCGAGCAGGGTGCCGAGCACGATGCCGAGCGCAGTCGCCCCGGCCCCGATCGAGAGCGAGGCGGCGGCACCGTGCACGATGCGGGTGTAGACGCCGCGGCCCGACTCGTCGGTGCCGAGGATGGCGGCCGGCGAGGGGGGCAGGAACCCGCGTGCCGGGTGCACCGCCAGCGGGTCGGCGGGCGCCAAGAGGTGGGGAAAGAAGGCGCATGCCAAGAGCCAGAGCAACACGGCCGACGAGAGGATCACGGCCGCCTGTCGCGGCGCTAGCGCCCAGAACCGTCGCATCGGGTTACCGCCCTCCCTCGGGCCCGCCCGGCCGGGAGCGCCGGTCGAGGAGGCGTTCGCCGGCCTCCCCTGCGACCGTGGCGATGCAGTAGGCGAGCGCGACGGCCAGCACCACGCCGGTGACGAGCGGCACGTCGCGTTGCTGAACGGCGCCCAGAAGAGTGCGGCCGAGGCCCGGTCGGGCAAAGATCGTCTCGACGACGACGGCACCGCTGATGAGGGACCCGAACGCCCAGCCGGTCAGGGCCACCGCCGGGACGGCGGCATGGCGCAGTGTGTGGCGCAGGAGCACCCCGAGCTCGGACTCGCCGCGGGCCCTTGCGGAGAGGGCGAAGGGGGCGGCCGCGGCGGCTGTCAGCGACTCGCGCATGATCTGGCCGAGAAAGCCCGCGAGCGGCACGGCCAGGGTTGTGACCGGCAGGATCAGGCCGACCGGGCCCGGCACGCTCACCGCGGGCAGCCAGCCAAGCGCCGTGCTGAAGGCGAGGATCAGCACGGTGCCGAGCCAGAAATGTGGCATCGCGGCCGCCGCGATCTCCAGCCCGGAGGCGCAAGCATTCCCGACGCGCCCACCCCAGACCGCCGCGCTCGCCGCGGTGACCGCGATCGCCCATCCGACGGCGAGCGATGCGACGGCGAGCGTCAAGGTGCCGCCCAGTTGGGAGCCGATTACCTGCGCCACCGGCTCGTGCAGCGAATACGACGTGCCGAGATTGCCGGTCAGGTAGCGGCCCAGCTGGTCAAGGTATTGCACCAGCAGAGGCTTGTCGAGCCCGTATTGCGCCTGCACGTGCGCGAGCGCGGCGGGCCCGGCCTCGGACCCGGGGCCGCCGAGGATCGCGAGGGCCGGATCCCCGGGAATCAGCCGGATCGCGAAGAACGTCAGCGTCGCCACCGCCCAGAGCACGGTGGCGAATCCCGCTGCCCGGGCCGCGAGGTGTCCGACGAGGCGCCGGCCGGCCCGCGCGCGGCTTGGGCGAGGCCGCCGTCTCAGCGCTGGCGGGGTCTCTTCGTGCCGAGGCTGCGCCCGGGTCGCCGGGTGGCCTGGTGCGAGGTGGCCTGTGGCAGGCCGGGCGCCACCTACCGTCGCAGCCACGTGTCGTAGAACACCGGCGTCGAGACGCTCGGCAGTGCCCGAAGGCCCACGACGTCGTCGCGCAGCAGGTAGTGGTTCTGCTGGTCGTAGAGCGGCAGCAGGTAATAGCCCGAGAGCACCGTCTTCTGCGCCTTCGTGTACAAGGCGGCCCGTTCGGTCGGGTTCGAGACCTCGGCCGCCTTCTGCAGCGCCTTGTCGAGGGAGGGGATGTCGACCTGGGCGAGGTTCGCGAAGTAGCCGCTCGGCGCGGGCTTGATGCCGGCCGAGTCGTAGAGGATGCGCAGCACGTCGGGCCCGGCCTTCGTGTAAGGGGCGCTCACCGCGTTGTACTGGTTGGCGGCGAGTGCGGCGTACCAGTCGCCAAGGTCCATCGGCTCCAGCTTCACGTCGAAGCCGACCTCTTTCGTCGAGGCTTGGATCTGTTCGAAGAGTGACTGTTCGGCCGGGATCGACTGGTTCGTGGAGACCGGGAAGACGACGGTGAGTCGCTTGCCGTCTTTCGTGCGGTAGCCGGCCTTGTCACGCTTGTTCCAGCCGGCCTCGTCGAGCAGCCTGTTCGCCTCGGCCGGGTCGTATCGGAACAGCTTCTTGTCGGAGTAGGCGAGCGGCTCGACACTGGAGAGTGCCGAATAGGAACGACTCGCCGTGCCGAAGAAGAGCCTCTTGATGCCCGGGTTCACCTGGGCCGCCCGAATGAACGCCTCGCGCACCCGCTTGTCGTCGAAGGGCGGCTTGCCGCTGTCGAGCTCGATGCGGTCGCTCGCGCCGGGGCGTGGCGCATTCAGCTGCTGCAGCGTCTTCGTCTTCTCTGCGGCCTGGATCGTGTCGGGCTGGGCATTGTCGATCACCTGCACCTCGCCGGACTGCAGGGCCGCGTATCGGGTCGCGGAGTCGGGGATGAAGCGCCAGAGAATCTTCGACAGGTACGCAGGCCCCCGGTGCCGGGCGTCGGCCGGCGGGGAGTTGTAACCGGCGTTGCGCACGAGCGTGATCGAGTTTTGGCGCACCCACGAGGCGACCTTGAAGGGTCCGGTGCCGACCGGGTGGACACAGTTGACGGCCTGCGGCCGGGCGATGGCTTTGGCGGATTCGATGGCGAGCCACGGTTGGGAGAGGGATTCGAGGAGCGCGCTGTCGGGGCGGCTGAGGTTGAACCGGATCTTTCGCGCGCTAAGAACGGTCGTGCTCTTCACGGCGCCAAGCGCCAGGTATCCGGTGGAGGAGCCGGTCTTCGGATCTTTGATCTGCGCGATGTTCGCCGCGACGGCCTGGGCGTCGAGCGGCGTGCCGTCGGTGAACCGCACGCCCTTTCGCAGGGTGAAGGTCACGCTGAGCCCGTCGGCGGCCCGCTGCCACGAGGTGGCCAGCCACGGGATGATCTCGTGCTTGCTGTTCTCGGAGACGAGTTCTTCGAGATACTGCGTCGCGACGAGTGCCTGCGGGTAATTGCCGCCGACATGCGGGTCGAGACAGGTCGGCTCGGCGTCGCCGCTGGCGTAGACGAGGGTTCCGCCGCGCTCTGGTGCCTGGGAGTGCGAGGCGGCAGGCCCGGGCGTGGCTTCGCCCGCGGTGCATCCGGTCAGGGCGAGGAGGAACGCCGTGGCGACGGCGGGCAGGAGCAGGCGGTGGGGGGAGGGGAACGGCATGATGCCTCGCTGTCGGATGCGGTGACGAGTCGGGCTCGGCCCCGCAGGAGAGAATATTGTTGGTCTGAGACCAACAATAAGGATAGTGATGCTCCCGGTCAATCCGGCGGGGCCCGGCGCGCCCGTGCGGTAACGTTCGAGGGTGGGTTCGACACGCAGGGCCAGGGGGTCGCTCGAACGGGCGATCGTGGAGACGCTGTCGTCTTCTCCGGCCGCGATGTCGAGCCGCGAGGTCTGCGATCTCTTGGCCGAACGTGGCATGCCGCTGTCGCTGACGACGGTGATCACGGGGCTGCAACGGCTGACCCGCAAAGGTGTGCTTTTGCGCCATCCTGGGCGCTCACGCCGCACGTGGTTGTTCCGGCCGGCGCAGAGCCCCGCGGAGCGCATCGCCGACTTGATGGGTGACGCCTTGGCGGGCGCGATCGACCGTGAGGCGGCACTCTTGCAGTTCGCCGGAAACCTCGACGACGAGGATCTCGACGTTCTGCGCAGCGCGCTGGAAGACCAGAAATGAGCATGGCCGCGCTGGCCGTCACCTGGCTGTGTGCGGCGTCGTTGACCTGCCTGGTGCTGCCGTGGCTGCTCGTGACGGGCTCCTGGCGGGTGTGGCATCCGTGGGCCGCGATGCTGGCCTGGCAGGCCGCGGTCGTCTTCG
>DASTNL010000013.1:0-3156 GCA_035720905.1 Microbacteriaceae bacterium | reverse complement strand
CCGTGCGGTGGCCGGTGAGGGGGCGACGCTGCCCCGCGATGTCGAGGGCCGGCGCCCACACGATGGTGCGACGCACGGTCTCGGAGTCGATGGCGAGCATCCCCTCGCCGAGCGCGCGGTCTTCGACGAGGTCAACCTCCGCGGGGCCCGCCAGTTGGTAACCCTGCCGTGCGGCGTGCTTGCTCACCGCCGCGACCAGCTCGTCGGTGAGCGTCTCACCGAGACCGCGCAGCCTTTCCAGGTCGGCCGTGGAGACGCGGATGTGAAAGCTGTTCGGCGCGACGGTACGCTCCCGGTCGAGCACCGCGGCGTGGGTGTCGAGTTCGCGGCGCAGGGCGCTCGCCAACTCGACCGGCTGCAGCTTGGCACGGAAGGTCTTGGCGAAGGCGCCGTTCACGGCGCGCTCCAGCCCCCTTTCGACGTTGTCCAAGATGCCCACTCGTCTCCCACCTACCGCGCGCGACTATGTGAATGGTAGCGGGAACGGGTGCGACGACACTGAGCATCTGTGGGCCGCCCCGCCCGGCGGCCGCCTCGGGAAAGTGTGGTCGGTTACACGCCCTGCACGTGCGGCGGGCGGTTCCGCCGGGGCCGCAGCCGCAGTGCCGGAAGCACAGGGGCAGGCAGGCGAGGCATGCCCGCCCCGCCCGCACCCGGGCCGCCGTGCCCGACGTAGCCTTCGACCCGGCCGAACAGGTCGCTCTCGGCCTGCCATTCCTCGCGGTACCGGGCGATCTCGTCGGAGTCGCGGCCGACGAAGTTCCACCACATGACGATCTCTTCGTCGAACGGTGCGCCCCCGATGAGGAGCATCCGAGCCGGCGACGGGGCGTCGTTGCGAAGGTGCAGCACACTGCTGCCGACGCCGGTGTAGCCGATGGCGCCGGCGGGAACGGGCACACCCTCCAGCGACACCTCGCCCTGGTCGACCAGAACGCCGTGTTCGAAAGCCGGGTCGACGTCGAGGGCGGCCTCGGCGGCCGGTGCGAGCCGGATCTCCGCGCCGACGACCGGTGAGTACGCCGCCACGGGGGAGGAGGAGCCGGTCAGGGTGCCCAAGAAGACGAGGGCCTCACCGCCCTCGAACCGTTGTGCCGGCGGGGCGTAATGCTCGAACCGTCGCCCGGCGCTCTTTCGCACCCGGTCGGGCAGGGCCAGCCAGAGCTGTGCGCCGTGCAGGATCGTCGTCGCCCCGGTCGACACCTCGCTGTGGCAGATGCCGGCGCCCGCGGTCATGAGGTTCATCTCGCCGGGCAGCACGGTGCCGGAATTACCGCCCGAGTCGAGGTGCGCGATCGCGCCGGCGAACAGCCAACTCACCGTCTGCAGGCCCGTGTGCGGATGCGGTGCGACATCCATGCCGCCGGTGACCGAGACATCCTCCGGGCCGTAATGATCGACGAAACACCACGCGCCGATCATGGAGCGTTGCCGCTGCGGCAGGGTGCGCCGCACCAGCATGGCCCGCGGCCCGCCGAGCGGCACCTCGCGGGAGGCGATGATCTCGACCGGCACGCCGCTCGCCTGTGCGGAGCGAGGCCCTGGCAGGCCGCCGTCGCGGCAGAGCACCTCTTCGGGCTTGACCTCCGTGTTGCTCATGACGCGGCGTGCTCCTCTGTGTGGCCTGCCGTCGTGCCCGCGCTCGCCAGGAAGACTTCTCGGGCGGCGTGGTAGGCGCCCACGATGCGTTCGATGACGGCGTCGGTCGTGGGCTCGGGCGCCGCCTCGTCGGGGTGTGCGGACCGCCAGGCGAGGATGCGGTGGATGGCGCGGCCGAACGTGAGCCGCGGTGCGAAGCCAGGCACGAAGCGACGGATTTTCGTGCCGTCGAAGACCGCCGAGTGGCCAAGGTCTCCCGCGACCTCCCCTGACCAGAACCAGTCGGGCGCGACGAGCGGGTAGAACTCGGCGGGCACGTGCACAAGCTGCGGGGCGACGCCGAGCGCCTCCGCCACGATCGTGTAGATCTGATCCCAGGTGTAGACGTCGGATCCCGTGATGGTGAAGATCTCGCCCCGGGCCCGCGTGTTGCCGACGAGCCCGATGAGCCCCTGTGCGAAGTCTTCCGCGTGGGTGAGGGTCCACAGCGACGTGCCGTCGCCGGGCACGGGAACCTCGGCGCCGCGAGCGATGCGATCGATGATGCTCCAGCCGCCGGGCAGCACGGGGGAGGCGTCGTCGTAGGTGTGGGAGGGGCGCACGATCGTCACCGGAAAGCCCTCTTCGTCGTGCGCTTTCACGAGGGTCTGCTCGGCACGCCATTTCGCGGTCGCATACGGCAGCGCGGGATTCGGGCCGACCGGGCTGGATTCGGTGAGAGGGATCTGCCGGAGGGGCTTGGTGTAGATCGAGGCGGAGCTGATGTGCACGTACTGGCCGGTCGTGCCGGCGAAGGCACGCACCGCCCGGGCCGCGGTGTGCTCATCGTAGGAGAGAAAGTCGACGACGGCGTCGAGGTCGCGTCCTCGTGCCGCCTCGCGCAACGTCTTCTCGTCGGCGACGTCGCCGACGAGCCGCTCGACGGCCGGCGGCAGCTCCCGGCCGGCATGCGGGGTGCCGCGATTCAGCACCGTGACCCGCATTCCCGAGGCCACCGCGAGGCGCACGCACGACGCACTGATCGTGCCGGTACCCCCGAGGATGAGCACTTTGAGTGCCGCACTGTCGTGAGTCATCACCATCGTTGCCCGTCTTCCTGCCCGCGCCGGGCCGGCCCGCATTCCCTGTCGGGGGGTTGCCACTGTGCGTCTGCCTGCGCCTCACTGCCGTCGGTGTGCACCACAGTCGCCCCGTCGCGCGACGCCATGCTGCCCCCTCGCACCCACGCGTGTGACGCCGCGCTGCCTCCCGCGGTCCTCCGCGTCGCCGATGCTCCGGCTGGTTCACACCTTATAGTCGGCGAGCGTTCTTGCGCCAGAGGCGGGCCACCGCCGTCCCTGCGCGGGGCCCGGGCGGATGAGCCGCGTGCCGGAGGGCGTGCGGGGCTGGCGGATAGCGCGCCGGCCGCGGGGGATGTTAGTCTGCTGAGGTTCGCGCGAGTGGCGGAATCGGTAGACGCGCAGGCTTCAGGTGCCTGTGCTCGCAAGGGCGTGGGGGTTCAAGTCCCCCCTCGCGCACGAGTCAGAAATGGCCTCTGACCTGGGATTTAACTCTCTG
>DASTNL010000012.1:0-3626 GCA_035720905.1 Microbacteriaceae bacterium | reverse complement strand
CGGCGCCGGCGGCGACCCGGCGCGGGTGAAGGGGATGGTCGCCTACACGATCTTCGCGACCGCAATCATCTTCGCCATCGCCACGATCTCCAACGACAACCTACAAGACCTGAAGACCGGCCAGCTGGTGCGTGCCACGCCGTGGAAGCAGCAGGTGGCCCTCATCATCGGCGTCGTCTTCGGCTCTGTCTTGATTGCCCCGATCCTTGACCTCTTGAACAAGGCCTTCGGGTTCGTCGGGGCCCCGGGCGCCGGTCCGGACGCGCTGCCCGCCCCGCAGGCCGGCCTCATCAGTGCGCTGGCGCAAGGCGTCTTCGGCGGCAAGCTCAACTGGGGGCTCGTCGGCCTGGGAGTCGTGATCGGCGCCGCCGTGATCGTCGTCGACGAGATCCTCGCGAAGACCACGGCGAAGAAGCGCATCCCGCCCCTCGCCGTCGGCATGGGCATCTACCTGCCCATGTCGCTCACCCTGACGATCGCGATCGGCGCCGTGCTCGGCACGATCCACGACCGGTGGGCAGCCCGCCGGCCCGACCCGAAGCGCGCACGAAGGCTCGGCATCCTGATGGCCACCGGGCTGATCGTCGGCGACAGTCTGTGGGGCGTCGCCTACGCCGGCATCGTCGTCGCCTCGCGCACGCCGGAGCCGATGTCGCTGGTCGGTGCGTCTTTCGCGCCGTGGGGCGACCTCGCGGGCATCATCGTCTTCGTCGCCGTCATCGTCGCGATGTATCGGATGGCCCGGCGCCTCGCCGGCCGACCGAACGAAGGCGCAGCCGAGCGTCGCTGAGCAGAGAGGCTCCGGCCGGGCCCTGCGACACATTCTCTGGGGCAAGGTTCACGAAGCGGGGCGTAGCCTCGTTTGTGAAGCGTGAGGGGAGACCGTCGTGAGGCGCAAGCTCGTTCGTTGGATCCCGGCCATCGCGGCTCCCGCCCTCGTCGCGGCGGCCGTGGGGCTGGCGAGCATCCCGGCGCAGGCCGACATCCCCGTGAAAACTCCCGCGCAAGTGGTCGCCCTGGCAGCCGGCAGCAAGGTCTCCGCCTTCTCGGGAACGCTCAGCCAGACCTCCGACCTCGGCCTGCCCAGCCTGCCGGCCGTGCCCGAGAGTGCCGCCGGCCCGTCTTCCGGCGACGCCGCCACGCAACTCTCCGCGCTGACCGGGCCGCACACGGCGCGCCTCTACGTCGCGGGCCCCCAGCGCCAACGCCTCCAGGTGATGAGCGGCGGCAACGAGCAAGACTTCGTGCACGACGGCACGACGGCGTGGCTGTACGACTCCGCGACGCTGACGGCGACCCGTGTCACGGCCCCGGCCGGGGCGCGTGACCCTGCGGGTCAGACACCGGCCCCGGGCAACGCCATGACCCCACAGCAGCTCGCCGACCGGGTGCTCGCGGCGATCACGCCGTCAACCCGGGTGAGCGTGGCGGGCACGACGCGCGTCGCCGGCCGCGACGCCTACCGGCTCGAGTTGCAGCCGAAGACCTCCGCGACCCTCGTCGACCTCGTGAGTATCGACGTGGACGCCGCGACCGGCATGGCGTTGGGCGTCGACATCACAGCCCGCGGTCAAGCGACGCCCGCGCTCGCCGTGACCTTCACCAGCGTGAGCCTTCGCACCCCGCCGGCGAGCCGCTTCGACTTCACACCGCCGGCCGACGCCACCCTGCGGCACGTCACGCTGCCGGGGGAGCAGGGTTCTGCACGGCAAGGCCAGGCACCGACGATCGTCGGATCCGGGTGGACGAGCGTCGTTGAATTGCCCGGCGGCACCGCCGCCGACCTGTTGTCGGGCGCGGCCGAGGCTCCGACCGGCACCCAAGGCGACGCCGGGGCTGAGCAGCAGGCCGTGCTGAACGGGCTCACCCGGGCCGTTGCCGGCGGTCGACTCCTTTCCACGAGCCTCGTGAACGTCTACCTCACCGACACCGGCCGGGTCTTCGCCGGGGCCGTGCCGCCGGAATCCTTGTACGCGGCGGCCCGGCAGGCGCAGTGAGCAGAGGCGGCGCGCGTGCCATCCAGACGGAAGGGCTGACCAAGAGGTTCGGCCGGCACGTCGCCGTCGACGGCGTGGGCCTTGACGTGCCGCACGGCAGCGTCTTCGGCTTCCTCGGCCCGAACGGGGCCGGCAAGACGACGACCATTCGGATGCTCCTCGGCCTCGTGGGGGCCGCCGGGGGGCGTATCGAGCTGCTCGGCCGGCGGATGCCCGACGAGGCGGCCACGGTGCTGCCGCGCGTCGGCGCCATGGTCGAAGGCCCGGGCTTCTCGCCGTATCTTTCCGGCACCGCGAACCTGTTGCGCATGGATTCCGCAGACCCTCGGGCGAACTGGCGCGACCGCAAAACGCGCGCCGCGAAGGCGCTCGAAAAGGTCGGCCTCGGGCACGCGGCACAGAAGAAGGTGCACAACTATTCGCTGGGCATGCGCAGCCGGCTCGGGCTCGCCCTCACGCTGCTGCGGCCTCACGACCTTCTGGTGCTCGACGAGCCGACGAACGGGCTCGACCCGCAGGGCACCCGCGAGGTGCGAGGCATCATCACCGGGCTCGCCGCGTCCGGGACGACGGTGTTCCTCTCCAGCCATCTGCTCTCCGAGGTGGAACAGATGTGCAGCCACGCCGCTGTGCTGCGCTCCGGGCGACTCGTCGCGCAGGGCAGCCTCAGCGAGCTCGGCGCGAGAAGCCGCGTCGTCGACGTTGAGACCCGCGACCCGAACATCGTCGCCTCGCTGCTGGCTTCCCTCGGGCTGCACCCACAGGCCGCCGGAGGCACGGCCGGCACCCACGTCACCGCGGACCTGCCGCAAGAATCCCTCGAACCGGAGGAGATGCTCACCCGGCTCGTGCAGGCCGGGGCCCGGATCGGCGGCTTCGCCGTGCGCGGCTCGAGCCTCGAAGAGCGCTACGTCGCCTTGACCGGGGAAGGTTTCGATGTCGACGGCTGAGGGCATGCCCCTCGCGGCGACGCCCGACGGCGCGGGCACGCCCCGGACGGGCGACGGGCGCCGGCGGGGCAGGCTGGGCTGGGCGTTCCTCTTCTCCGACATCGGCACCCTGTACCGCCGGCCGCGCACCTGGGTGCTGCACGCCGCACTCGCGGCGATCCCGATCCTCATCGCGATCGCCGTCAAAGTCACCTCCGCCGGCCCGCCCCCCGGCCGCGGCCCGCAGTTCCTCGACCAGATAACGCATAACGGGCTTTTCGTTGCCCTCACCGCGCTGCTGGCCTCTGCCCCCGTCTTCTTGCCGATGACGATCGCCGTGGTCGCCGGCGACACGATCGCCGGCGAGGCGTCGCACGGCACGCTGCGCTATCTTCTCCTCGCGCCCGCCGGCAGGTTCCGCCTGCTCGTCGTCAAATACCTCACCTGCCTGGTGTTCTGCGTGAGCGCGCCGCTCGCCGTCGCCTGCTCGGGGATCGGCATCGGCGCCATCCTCTTCCCGCCCGGTCCGGTCACGCTCCTCTCCGGCGACACGGTCAGTTTCGGCGACGGCGTCTTGCGCACCGGGCTCATCGTGCTGTACGCGGCGGTCAGCCTGGCGGGGCTCTGCGCGATAGGGCTCTTCGTGTCGACACTGACCACCGTTCCGGTCGGCGCGATGGCGGCAATCATCGTCGCCGCG
>DASTNL010000011.1:0-6122 GCA_035720905.1 Microbacteriaceae bacterium | reverse complement strand
CTTACGGAGACATGTGGGCATACATGATGCTCGCCGAGGGATTGCTCGACATTGTCGGCGAATACGACGTGAAAACCTACGACCTGGCAGCACTCATCCCGATCGTGGAGGAGGCAGGCGGCCGGTTCACCGCCCTCGACGGCACGGAGGGGCCGAGCCACGGCAGCGCGCTGGCGACGAACGGCCTCCTGCACAGCGCGGTCCTCGCCGCACTATAGACAAGGCGGCAGCCGATACATGGCAGGCCCCTACCGTGAAGGTCCCCGCCCACCTCGAACGTTCACAACCCACGGAGGAACGACGGCTAGAGGTATCGGCAGACCCGGTCTGGGCTGCAGGTGCCAGGCTCCAGGTGATCGGCCCCGTCGCGCAATGCTGCGATCGTCTCTCGCAGCCCGGCGAGCCGGGCGAGCTGCGCATCGATCTCTGCCAGCCGCGTGTCGAGAAGATCACGCACATGCCTGCACGGCGCCAGGCCTTGGTCGCGGATGTCGAGGATCTGGCCGATCTGGGCCAGGGTGAGGCCGGCGGCCTGGCCCCGGTGGATGAAGTCGACGCGCGTCACGGCGTCGGGCGCATAGTCTCGATACCCGCCCGGCGTACGGCCCGGAGACGGCAGGAGGCCTTGCTCCTCGTAGAAGCGGAGGGTCGCCGTCGTCGTGCCGCCCGCATCCGCAAGCTCGCCTATCCGCATCTCACCCCCCGAACGTGCCGATTGCCCCTTGACTTTCAACTGTACTTGAAGGTTGACGATGGTCACGTCGGGCCGGTTTCGTCACGGCCCAAGGGGAGCCAGCATGCAGAACACGTACGATCTCGCGATCATCGGGTCCGGTGCCGCCGCCTTCGCGGCTGCGGCCCGGGCGGTCGGGCTAGGCAAGTCGGTTGTGATGGTCGAACGCGGCACGATCGGCGGCAGCTGTGTGAACACCGGCTGCGTGCCCTCCAAAGCTCTGATCGCGGCCGCTGAAGCCCGCCACACCGCCGCAGAAGCCACGGCCCGATTCCCCGGGATAACCACCTCTGCGAGCCCCGCCGACATGCCGGCCCTGATCGACGGCAAACAAGACCTCGTCGACGCGCAACGCGCCGAGAAGTACGTCGACATCGCCGATTTCTACGGCTGGGACATGGTGCCGGGCGACGCTGCCTTCGCCGGCACCCCGGACGTACCGACCCTCCGTGTCGCATCGCGCGAGGGGAACGTGGCCACGATCGAAGCCGACGCCTACCTCGTCGCGACCGGCTCTCGTGCCTGGATTCCGCCGATCGAAGGCCTCGAGAAGGCCGGCTACCTTACCTCGACCACGGCGATGGAACTCACCGAGCTGCCGGAGTCCCTTCTTGTCCTGGGCGGTGGCTATGTCGCCCTGGAGCAGGCGCAACTCTTCGCACGACTCGGCTCGAAAGTGACCCTCTTGGCGCGCTCCCGCCTGGCGTCGAGGGAGGAGCCTGAGGTCGCACAGACGCTGCAGAAGGTCTTCGCCGACGAGGACATCCGTGTCCTCCGCCGCGCGGTAGCCCTCCGGGTGGCCCGCGAGGCACCCGACGGCCAGGCCGTCGTGACCGCGGAGGTCGCTGGCCGCACGCAAGAGTTCCCCACCGACCGCGTGCTCGTCGCGCTCGGCCGACGGCCCGCGACGTGCGGCCTCGCCCTCGACACCGTAGGCGTCGAGACCGGCGAGGCCGGCGAAGTCGTGGTCACCGACCGGCTACGGTCCTCGAATCCGCGGATCTGGGCTGCCGGTGACGTGACGGGGCACCCGCAGTTCGTCTACGTCGCGGCCCGCGAGGGTGCCGTCGCCGCAGGCAACGCCCTCGCCGGCGCCGACGAGCACATGGCCTTCACCGGCTTGCCCCGGGTGATTTTCACGAGCCCGGCCGTCGGCACGGTCGGGCTGACGGAGAAGGAGACAGTCGCTGCCGGGATCCGTTGCACATGCAGTGTCTTGCCGTTGAGCCATGTGCCGAGGGCGCTGGTCAACCGCGACATTCGGGGGTTCATCAAGATCGTCGCGAACGTCGACACCGGCGAGATCGTCGGCCTGACCGCGGTCTCTGAGGGCGCGGGCGAGCTCGCGGCAGAAGGGGTCCACCTTCTCGGCAAGAGCATCACCGAGGTCGCCGACGCCTGGGTACCGTACCTGACGATGGCCGAAGGCATCCGGATCGCCGCGAAGGCCTTTACCACCGACGTCTCGAAACTGTCCTGCTGTGCCTGAGAGGGCTGGGCGCGACGCCCCGAGGCCCTCGACGTGGGGCCTCGCCGCCCCGCGACGGGCCGGCCGGCTCCTGCACAACGCCGTCGTCGCGCTAGGTTCTGCAGCAGTCGGCCGGAGCGGTCGCCGTCGGCCGCAATCGCCCTAGGGTGGAAACCGTGACCGACGACAACCTGATGCATGCCGTGACGATCGCCGCCCCCGGCGGGCCGGAGGCACTGACTCTGACAACTGTGCCGCGACCCCGCCCCGGCGAGCGCGAGGTTCTCATCAAGGTAGCGGCCGCCGGGGTCAACGGAGCGGATCTCATGCAACGCCGCGGGCACTACCCGCCACCGCCGGGTGCACCGGAATGGCTCGGTCTGGAGGTCTCCGGCCGGGTCGTGGCGGTGGGCGCCAATACCTCCCGGGCCGATATCGGCGACGAGGTCTGCGCCCTCTTATCCGGCGGCGGCTACGCCGAGTATGTGAGCGTGCACGAGTCGCTCGTACTCCCCGTGCCGCACGGCGTGAGTCTGAGGGACGCCGCCGCGCTGCCCGAGGCGCTTGTGACCGCGTGGTCCAATATCCGTCTCTTCGCCGGCCTGAAGGCAGGGCAGAGCTTGCTCGTGCACGGTGGCTCCAGCGGCGTGGGTCTCGCGGCGATCCAAATCGCGCGAGCGCACGGCGCTCGCGTCGTGGCGACGGTCGGCTCAGAGGAGAAGGCGGCCTTCTGCCGAAGGTTCGGGGCGGATGCCGTGAACTACCGACAGGCCGACTTCGTCTCCGAGGTGGGCCGATTGACGGCGGGTGCCGGAGTCGACGTGGTGCTTGACATGGTCGGCGGCGACTACATCGCTCGCGACCTCGCCGTTCTTGCCACCGGCGGTCACATCATGCTGATCGCCGACCGCACCGGCACGCCCGCCTCTTTCCCCGCCGGTCTCCTCATCGCCAAGCGGGCTCGCCTGCAGGGCACGGCGGTGCGGCCCCGCCCGCTCGACGAGCGAGCCGCACTCCTGGCCGGGCTGCAAGCCGAAGTGTGGCCGATGGTCGACGACGGCAGGGTGCGCGTCGTCGTCGACTCCGTGTACCCGCTGGCTGCGGCCGCCGACGCACACCGACGCATGGAATCCTCTGCCCACATGGGCAAGATCCTTCTGGCGGTCGACTGACATGGCACGTCTCACAGCCGGCGTCGATGCAGGCATATCTTCCGACCTGGTGACGGGCGACGATGGTAAGGCCCGCCCCGCCTGGGCGATACGAGACCCCCTGCTGCAGGGCTACTACGACACCGAATGGGGCATGCCCGTCACCGACGAGGCCGGTCTTCTCGAACGGATCATCTTGGAGGGCTTTCAGGCAGGCCTGTCGTGGCTGACCATTCTGCGCAAACGCGCCGCGCTGCGGCTCGCCTTCCAAGGCTTCGATGCCGACGCCGTCGCCGCGTTCGGCGAGCCCGACGTGGAGCGCCTCATGGCCGACGCGGCCATCATCCGCAATCGCCGTAAAATCGGCGCCGCGATCACGAACGCCCGGGCCACGGTCGCGTTGCGCGACGAAGGCGGCCTTGCGAAGCTCATCTGGGCACACCGGCCCGCCACGACGCCACACCCACGGCGCCTGGCAGACGTGCCGACCCGCTCGGCCGAGTCGGAGGCGTTGGCGCGCGACCTGCGTGGCCACGGCTTCGTGTTCGTCGGGCCGACGACGATGTTCGCCATGATGGAGGCGATCGGCGTCATCGACACGCACCTCGTCGGCAGCCACCGCCGCGGGACATCGGGCATCTGGCCCGACTGATCAGGCGTCGCAGGAGCCGGTCAACGCCTCGGAGGGGTGGCGGCGTCTTGCCCGGAGACCTTGGCAAGGTATGCGTTGTAGGCGACGAGATCCGCGTCGTGGTTGAGTTCCGCCTGGTGGTCGATGGCCTTCTCGTGTCGCTTCTCAGAACGCTGCCAGATCATGACGAGAGCGCTCAGCAAGACAACCGTCGGGATCTCTGTGAACCCCCAGGCGATACCGCCTGCGGTGCGTTGATCGGAGAGCGGCGAAATGCCCCACCCCTTCATCGGGTTGGCGTAGAAGCCGACGATGAGGCTCGTCGACATGATGACGACGATCCCGAAGAAGGCATGGAACGGCACGGTGACGAAGATCTCGAAGATCCGCACGACCTCCGCGTTGAATCGACGTAGCTGGTTGTTGTAGCGGCGAGGCGAAGGATCGACGCCCATGATGCCCCAGAAGTAGAGCATGCCGATCAAGACAAAATGGGCGAGCATCAGGTTGTGGCCCCACATAGAGCTCATCAACCAGTCGAACACCGGCGTGAAATAGAGCCCGTAAAGGCTCATCAAGAAGACGATGAGGGTCACAACCGGATGGGTGACGAACTGTGCGAACCGGCTGTGCAGCAGAAGGAGTAGCAGCCGACGCGCGTTGAACGGGCCGCTGCCCGGAGGCAGCACACGAATGAGCATCGTCAGCGGCGCACCGAGCGTCAAGAAGATCGGCGTCAGCATGGTCAGCACCATATGCTGCACCATGTGCACACTGAAGAGCTCCATGCCGTAGCCGTCCACCGCGGTCGCCGTCATCGCCAGAACCGTGGCGATGCCGATGACCCACCACAAGGTGCGCAACACCGGCCAGTGCGTGCCGCGACGGCGCAAGATCCACACCCCTGCGAGGTAGGCCAGTAACGCGGCGACCGACAGCGCCGGCAAGATCGGAATGGGCTGCAGGTGGATGGCCACGATACGCGCGGTCGTCGGATACAGCGTCGGGTGCCACATGTCGCCGTGCATGTCGGGCCCGCCCATGCCGGCCATGCCGGTCATGCCGCCGAACCCGGTCGTGTCGCCGCTGCCCGACGTGCCGGAACCCGCCTGAGCATGGGCCAGCCCCAGTGCCAGTCGAGCGAGAACCGGCCCGACCACGCCGCTTACCAACGTCTCACCGATGCCCTCTCACCCTGACCGCAGCAACCGAGGCCGGCCGGAGCCCTCCGGCCCACCGCCCCGCATCTGCGAGATTACGCCGTGCACCCCGCCACGGGGTGGCTGGGCCGGAAGAATCGACGTTTTTCCACAAGGAGTACCCGACGCTTGCAACCGCGACCGATCGCCGGCCCGATCAGCGGGCCTCGACACGAAGCTCGTCGCCTGAAACCTCGACGACCGCGTGCTGGCCGGCGTGCAGCCCATCCTCGATGAGGAGCGCGGCCACCCTGTCTTCCACCTCGCGTTGGATGAGCCGACGCAGCGGCCTGGCGCCGTACTCCCGCTGGTAGCCGTGTTCGGCGATCCAACCGACCGCTTCCTCCGAAACATCGAGCGTGACCTCTTGCTCCGAAAGGCGCGCCGCCGTCGTGCGCAGCATCATGCGCACGATCTCCTCGAGCTGCGGCTTCTCCAAGGCACGGAACAGCACGATCTCATCGATACGGTTCAAAAACTCGGGCCGCACCGCCTCGCGAAGCCGGCCCATGACCCGATCGCGCAGCTCCTTATCGCTGCCGAACCCGCCCGCCGTGTCGGACGCGACGAAGCCCAGCGCGCCGGAACGACTGGCGAGAAACTCGCTGCCGATGTTCGAGGTCATGATGATGACCGTGTTGCGAAAGTCGACCGTGCGGCCCTGCCCGTCGGTCAGCCGACCGTCGTCCAACACCTGAAGCAGAAGGTTGAAGACGTCGGGATGCGCCTTCTCGATCTCGTCGAACAACACCACGGTGTAAGGGCGGCGACGCACCCGCTCGGTGAGCTGGCCGGCCTCGTCGTAGCCGACGTATCCCGGAGGTGCGCCCACCAGACGGCTGACGGTGTGGCGTTCGCCGAACTCGCTCATGTCGAAGCGCACCATCGCCTGCTCGTCGCCGAACATCGCCTCGGCCAATGCCTTGGCAAGTTCCGTCTT
>DASTNL010000010.1:0-5556 GCA_035720905.1 Microbacteriaceae bacterium | reverse complement strand
GAAGAAGGCCGGTGTGGGCCCGGAAAGGGCGGCCTCGTGGGGTGGAATAACCCGCCGATCCCCTGGGCGCAGTTGGAACGCACACTCTCCGGGCGCGGACGTCGGGTCGACGGCGAAAAGTCTTCGCCGACACGGGGAGCGGAACCTTCCGGCGGTGATGACGGCGGTGGGCGGGCGGGGAGCCCTAGCTCGCCGCGTGCGCCGGTGCCCTACGCCGAGCTGCACGCGCATTCGAACTACAGCTTTCTCGATGGGGCTTCCTCCCCCGAGGAGCTCCTACGCGGGGCCGCCAGGCTGGGCCTCACCGCGCTCGCCTTGACCGACCATGACGGGCTGTACGGGGTCGTGCGCATGGCGGAGGCCGCCAACGCCCTTCGTCGGCGGCACCCGGACGGCCCGACCCCACGCACCGTCTTCGGAGCCGAGCTCAGCCTGGGCATGTCCGGGCGGCAGGGCGGCGTCGCCGACCCGGAAGGCGACCACCTCCTCGTGCTTGCCCGCGGCCGGGCCGGCTATCGCCGGCTGGCGCACGCCCTGACGGAAGGCCATCTGAACGGCGATGCTGCGAAGGGCAGCCCGCGCTACGACCTCGAACGATTGGCCGGCACGGCCCGGGGCGACTGGGTCATCCTGACCGGCTGCCGCAAAGGTTCCGTGCGGCGGGTGCTCGAGGAGGCGACGCGTCGAGGCGACGACCTGACCGAGATTCGGCGTGCGGTTGGCGCGGGGCTAGACCGCCTCACCCAGCTCTTCGGCCAGGAGAACGTCTTCGTCGAACTGATCGACCACGGCCACCCGGGCGACGAGGCGCGCAACGACATCCTCGCGGCCGTCGCTCACGACCAGGGCCTGCCCCTTCTCGCCAGCAACAACGTGCATTACGCGACGCCGGTCGAGCACCGCCTGGCGCAGACGGTGGCGGCCGTGCGGTCCCGTCGCAGCCTCGACGAGCTCGACGGCTGGCTGCCGGCCGCCGGCACGGCCCACTTGCGCAGTGGGGCCGAGCAGGCCGCCCGCTTCGCCCGGTACCCCGGAGCCGTGGAGAATACGGTCGCCGTCGCCGAAGCGACCGCGTTCGAGCTGCGTTCCCTGAACCCCAGGCTGCCGGCGGTCGGTGTGCCCGCCGGGCACACCCCCATGTCGTGGTTGCGAGAGCTCGTGCGTTGCGGCGTCGCCGAACGCTATCCGGCCGCGCCGCGCGAAGAGGCCGCCGTCGGGGACTCCGTCTGGGCCCGCCTGCACAGGGAACTAGACGTCATCGAGGCCAAGGACTTCCCCGGCTACTTCCTCATCATGCATGACATCGTGCGCTTCGCCCGAGACAAGGGCATCCTCTGCCAGGGTCGCGGCTCGGCCGCGAACTCCGCCGTCTGTTACGCGCTCGGCATCACCGCCGTCGACTCGATCTTCTACGGGCTGCCCTTCGAACGCTTCCTCTCCAGCATCCGCGACGACGAGCCCGACATCGACATCGACTTCGACTCCGGCCGGCGTGAGGAGGTCATCCAATACGTCTACGGCCGCTACGGTCGGCGGAGCGCCGCCCAGGTCGCCGACGTGATCAGCTACCGGCCGCGCTCCGCGGTGCGCGACGTGGCGAAGGCGCTCGGCTACGGCCCCGGGCTGCAAGACGCCTGGTCGGCCGGGGTCGGCCGTTCTCGGACGGAGCGTGACGGCGACGCGCCCACGAGGGCACCGGGGATACCGCCGCTTGTCGAAGACCTCTCCGGCCGGCTGCTGAAAGCACCGAGGCACCTCGGCATCCACTCCGGCGGCATGGTGCTCACCCGCCGCCCGGTCGGCGACATCTGCCCCATCGAGCGTGCCGCCATGCCGGGTCGTACCGTCTTGCAATGGGACAAGGAAGACTGCGCCTGGATGGGCCTCGTCAAATTCGACCTTCTCGGCCTCGGCATGCTCGCCGCCCTGCGGCACGTGCTCGACCTGGTCACGGACCCGCTCGGGGAGAGCTGGAGCCTCGCCAGCATCCCGCGCGAGGAGCCGGCGGTGTACGACATGCTGTGCCGAGCCGACACGATCGGCGTCTTCCAGGTGGAGAGCCGTGCGCAGATGGGGATGCTGCCGAGGCTGCGTCCCCGCAGCTTCTACGACCTCGCCATCCAAATCGCCCTCATCCGCCCGGGCCCCATCCAGGGCGGCGCCGTGCATCCGTACATCCGCCGTCGTACGGGCGGCGAGGCGGTCACCTATCTGCACCCGGCGTTGGAACCGGTGCTGCGCCGCACCCTCGGGGTGCCGCTCTTTCAAGAGCAGCTCATGCAGATGGCGATGGCGGTCGGTGGGTGCGACGCGGAAGACGCTGACCTTCTGCGCCGCGCGATGGGCTCGAAACGCGGCGTGGAGCACGTGGAGACGCTGCGCGAGAAGCTGTATGAGGGTATGGCGGCGCACGGCATCAGCGAGGACGACGCCGACGCGATCTATGCGAAGATCGAGGCGTTCGCCAGCTTCGGCTTCGCCGAGAGCCATTCTCTCGCCTTCGCTCACCTGGTCTACGCCAGCTCGTGGCTGAAGCTGCACTACCCCGCCGCGTTCCTGGCCGCGTTGTTGCGCGCCCAGCCGATGGGGTTCTATGCCCCGCACACGCTGGTGGACGACGCTCGGCGCCACGGGGTCCGGGTGCTTCCCGTCGACGTCCTGCATTCCGACGTGGATGCGGGGCTCGAGCCGATCCGATCGGGCGGCCGGGCGAAGACCCCGCGGGCGGGCGGCATGCCCGGCTGTCTCGACCACGACCAGCCGCCGGTCGGCCCGTTCGAGCCGGGCGAGCACCCGGCGGATGCCACCCACCGCAGAGACGGGGCGTACGCGGTGCGGCTGGGTCTTACCGCGGTGCGGGAGGTCGGTCGCCCCCATGCTGAGCGGATCGTCGAGGAGCGGCGGCGGGGACCATATCGAGACATGAACGACCTCTCCCGCCGGGCAGGGCTGACCGCGGCGCAGCTGGAGTCGCTGGCCGCCGCGGGCGCGCTCGCCGGCTTCGGCCTCTCCCGCCGGGCGGCCCTGTGGTCGGCGGGTCCGGCCGCGCAGGAGAGTCTCGACCGCCTGGCCGGCAGCGCGGTGACGGTGCAGCCGCCGCTCTTGCCGCTCCTCACCGACGAGGAGCGGACCGCCTTCGACCTGTGGGCCACCGGGGTCTCCGGGCAGCACCCCCTGCAGCACCTTCGGGCCTCGCTCACCGCGCGGGGCGTCGTGAGTACCGCCGAGGCCCGTGTCGTGCCCTCGGGCTACCGTGTCGAGGTGGCCGGGGCGGTCACCCACCGGCAGCGGCCGAGGACGGCCGGCGGGATCACCTTCTTGAATTTGGAAGACGAGACCGGGATCCTGAACGTCGTCGTCCGGCCCGGCGTGTGGAAGAGGTTCCAGGAGGCCGCGGCATCCCCCGCGATGCTCGTACGCGGCGTCATGGAGCGCTCTGTGGAGGGGGTCAGCGCGATGCTCGCCGACCGCATCCAAGACCTCCGTCTGTCGGCCCCGCTCGTCTCCCGCGATTTCCGGTGACACGAGCCCTCGGTACTCTCTGTCTCTGTCCCTCTGCGACGCGGCGCTCGCCCCCTCTCTTCTTTCGGCGGCCCTCAGGCGGGCGGGGCCGGGCGGCGATGCGATGCCGGGAAAGCACCTTGCCGGCGGCGGCCCTCGGGTGGGCGGAGCTGGGTGTGGCGCGTGGCTGTGTGTTTCTCCCGACCTGTCTCAGACACACGCCCTATGCTCTGGGGAGCGGGCGCGTTCGTCTCGCCCAGAAAGCGGTCGCCGTGATTCGCGTCATTAGCTACAACTTGCGAAAAAATCATGCCCGCAGCGAGCTCGTCGGCCTTCTCATGCAGTTCCACCCCGACGTGCTCTGCCTGCAGGAGTGTGACCCGACAGACCTACCCGCCGACCTGGCGGGCCTGCACCTGGCCGACTCGACGAGACACAACAGGCTGGGGCTGGCGGTGTACTACGACGACGAACGTTTTCCTCGCCAGGAGACCCGCACCTTCACCTTGAAGAAGTCGCTACATGACCGACTCCTCTCCCCCGCCTACGAGAGGCTGGTCGGCACCCGGCTGAAAGAGGCGCACGGTGGCGTCTCGTTCGTCGTCGCGTCTTTTCATGCCGCGCCGTTGACGGCGTCGAACTCGTTGCGCCGCAAGCAGATCACGGCCGCCTACGGCAACCTGCGGGCCCTCGGTCAGGGTGCCCCGACGCTCATGGTCGGCGACTATAACTACCCGATCTTTCAAGACAGGCTCGTGGCGCACGTCGGCGCTTCGGGCTATGAGCTCTCTTTGAGCGACACGAGAACCTATACGCGGTACAAGGTCTTTCGTGGCCACTTCGACTTCGTGACCTCGACGGGGTTCACCGTGGGCAATGTCGAGACCCTTCCCGGCGGCGACTCCGACCACCGGCCGATTCTCGTCGACGCGCAACGTACCGGGCTTTCGAACGCCGCGCCGCAGGCGCCGGCAGACGTGCCTGCATAGCCCTTGTTCCAGGCGTGGGGCGGAGCCGCGTTTTATCCTCGGTCGGCGTGAGCCGCCCGGCGGCCACCGGCTAAGATGTTGTCGTGACGAGCGCCGAGACAACAGTCGAACAGAACCCAGCGGTGAGCGACGAACCGGTTGTGCGCGGTCTCGGCCGCGAGATTCCCCGCTCCCTGGGCGGGATCCTTGCGGCGATCGTGCTCATCGTCGCCATCGGGCTGTTCGTCTGGAGCCTCATCGCTACCTGGTCGGGCCAGCAGCAAGACGGCCTGCCGCTCTTCCCCGTCATGATCGGCGGCGGCGTTGTCACCACGCTGGCCTTCTACGGCTATCGCACCGTCAGCTGGATCGTCGCTCTCGTCGCGGTCGCCTGCTGGATCCTCGTCACTGCACTGCCGATCATTCCCGTGGTCGAGGCACTGCTTCAGGCGGTGACCGTCACCGCGATGGTGGTCGGCATCAACATCACGCTTGAGGCCGTCAAGTACCTGAAGACCCCGCGCTTCTGATTCCCGGCTTCGGCGCCTCTCGCCGAGGATTCGTTTCGCGCGTCTTCGTCGCGGAGGATTCTTCTCGCCGCACCCGGTGACGGGCCCCTTTCGGGCGGCCCTCCAGCGTTCGTCTGCCGGGGTTGAGGGCATGGCGCGCACCCCTTCGCGGTTCTTGCCGTGGCCCTCTCTCCACGGCCACCCGTCCGCAGCGAGTGGCACATCGGTATTTCTACTGTGAATAATACTATGCGTGATATAGTACCCGATGTGACGAAGGACGATGCCTTTGCTGCGGATCTGATCCGTGGGCACACCGACACGATCGTGCTCGGCATGCTTCGCCACCACGACCGTTACGGCTTCGAGATCTACAAGGCGATCCGAGAGGCCGTGGGGGGCGGCCACGAGATCAAGGAGGCGACCCTTTACGCGACCTACCGGCGCTTGCAGCGCGACGGCCTTGTCGAGTCCTATTGGGGTGACGAGACGCAGGGCGGGCGCCGTAAGTATTACCGCATCACCGATGCGGGGCGTGCCGTTTACAAGGGGAATGTCGCCGCCTGGGTCGCGACCCG
>DASTNL010000009.1:0-8608 GCA_035720905.1 Microbacteriaceae bacterium | reverse complement strand
AGGCCGACGGCGTCGCCTACATGATCGAGCTCGCATGCGAGACCGACTTCGTCGCGAAGAACAGCAAGTTCATCGACCTGGCCGACCGGGTCCTCGCCGCGGTCGTCGCCGCAGGCGCCACGGATGCGCAAAGCGCCCTGGCCGCTCCCGCCGGCCAGGGCACGGTGGCCGACGCGATCGCCGAGGATGCGGCCGTCGTCGGCGAGAAGATCGCGCTGCGTCGCGTGGCCGCGGTGCCGGGCACGGCGTTCTCGATCTACCTGCACCACACCTCGAAGGACCTCCCGCCGCAAGTCGGCGTCATCCTCGCCTATCAGGGAGACGACGCCGAGACGGCCCGCAGCATCGCGCAGCACATCTCGTTCGCCGACCCGCGGTACCTGCAGCAAGGCGACGTGCCGGCCGACGAGGTCGAGAACGAACGGCGCATCGTCGAGGAGATCTCCCGCAAAGAAGGCAAGCCGGAGGTCGCTCTGCCGCGCATCATCGAGGGGCGGCTGCACGCGTACTTCAAGCAGATCGTGCTGCTCGAGCAAGACTATGCGCGCGATAACAAGCTCTCCGTGCAGCAGGTTGTCTCTGACGCGGGCCTCACCGTGACCGGGTTCGCCCGGTTCCGGGTGGGCGCCTGACACCGGGGCATCGCCGGCCCGGGCAGCTTCGCGGGCCGGCGCGGCGCAGTGCCGCATCGCGGGGGCGACGACGACGGGAGACGGCACGGTGAGTGAGCGGGCGCCTCGGCGCAGGGTTCTCTTGAAGCTTTCCGGTGAGGCGTTCGGCGCCGGTCGGCTGGGCGTCGACCCCGACGTGGTGAGCTCGCTCGCGCGGCAGATTGCGCGGGCCGCCACCGACGTCGAGATCGCGGTCGTGGTCGGCGGCGGCAACTTCTTTCGTGGCGCGGAGCTCAGCCAACGCGGCATGGAGCGCAGCCGGGCCGACTACATGGGCATGCTCGGCACCGTCATGAACGCGCTCGCGTTGCAAGACTTCCTCGAGCAGGCGGGCGCCGCCACGCGCGTGCAGTCCGCGATCGCCATGACGCAGGTCGCCGAGCCCTATATTCCACGCCGTGCGGAACGACACCTGGAGAAGGGGCGTGTCGTCATCTTCGGCGCCGGCGCCGGGCTCACCTATTTCTCGACCGACACCGTCGCGGCGCAGCGCGCGTTGGAGATCGGGGCGGATGTCGTGCTCGTCGCGAAGAACGGCGTCGACGGCGTCTACACCGCCGACCCGAACACGGATCCGACCGCGCAGAAGATCGACCACATCACGTATCAGGAGGCCTTGCGGCGCGGCCTGAAGGTCGTCGATTCCACGGCGTTCAGCCTGTGCATGGACAACAACATGCCCATGCAGGTCTTCGGCATGCGTCCGGCCGGCAACGTCACCGAGGCCATCCTCGGGGCGCCGCTCGGAACGCTCGTCTCCAACTGATCCCGCCGGACGCGCCGGTGTGCAGGCCATAGACTGACGGTGCGCGGCCACGCACGGTCCGGTCGGCGTGGCAGGTTCGGGCGGCAGGCGAACGACCGGGGAGTGTGGAGGGTTCCGTGATTGCGGATGTTTTGGCGGCGGCAGTCGAACGGATGGCGAAATCCGTCGAGTCGGCGAAGGAAGACTTCGCGACGGTGCGCAGCGGCCGCGCCGACCCGCGGCTCTTCCAACGCATCCCCGTCGACTACTACGGAACCCAGACCCCGCTCGGCCAGCTCGCCTCGCTGCAGGTCGCGGAGGCGCGCATGATCGTCGTGACGCCGTACGACAAGTCGGCCGCGAAAGAGATCGAGAAGGCGCTCGTCGCGGGCACCCAGAGTCTCGGCGCGAACGTCGGCAACGACGGGCAGCTTCTTCGCGTCACGCTGCCGGAGCTCACCCAGGAGCGGCGCAAAGAGTTCGTGAAACTCGTGCGGCAAAAGGGCGAGGACGCGCGGGTGGCCCTGCGCAACATTCGGCGCAAGGCCAAGGACGAGCTCGACGCGCTCACCTCCGAGGTCGGTGAGGACGAGGTCGCCCGGGCCGGCAAAGAACTCGAGACCGCCACGAAGAAGCATGTCGACCTCATCGACGAGGCGCTGCGTAACAAGGAATCCGAACTGCTCGAAGTGTGAGGAGGCCGATGAGAACCCTCCCGCCCGACGGCGTGGGAAAGGCCCCGCCCGACGACGAGGGGAGGGACCGGCCGGGCGCGCGCCACCCCCGCTTCAAGGCTCAGTTCCGCGCCACACGGCTCGACCTCGAACGCCAGGTGCACGAGACCAGGGCACAGTTCACCGCCACCAACGAGCGCATCCAGGCGCGCACCGGCCGTAACCTGATCGGCGCCATCCTGATCGGCCTGGGGCTCGGCGCGGTGTTCCTCGTCAGCCTCCTGGTCGTGAAGGAACTGTTCATCGCCGTCGCCGCCGTGATTCTCGCCGTGGGGGCGTTCGAGCTTTCGGGGGCTCTCGGGCACGCGGGTCGCAGGGTGCCGCGCATCCCTGCCGCGGCCGGTGGGCTCGCGATCGCTCCGGCGGCCTATTTCGGCCACGACCTCGGCCAGCTTGTCTGCCTCGCGGCCGCCATCGTCGTCATATGGGCGTGGCGCTTGGCCGAGGCCCTTCCGGCCGGGCACCGGCGTGGCGGCCGCGCCCTTCTCCTCGACCTCGGCGCCGCCGTGTTCGTCCAGGTCTACGTGGTCTTCCTCGGCAGCTTCACCGTGCTTCTGACGGCCCGAGACGGCGGCCAGTGGTGGACGATCGGGTTCATCGTGGTGGTCGTCGCCGTCGACGTGGGCGCCTACGCCAGCGGGCTGATGTTCGGCCGGCACCCGATGGCGCCGAAGATCAGCCCGAAGAAGACGTGGGAAGGTTTCGAGGGTGCGGCGGTGGCCGCGCTCGCGGCCGGCGTGCTCCTCGCCGTGTTCGCCCTTGGGCGGCCGTGGTGGTTCGGGTTGATCTTCGGTGCCGCCCTCCTTGGCAGCGCGACGGTCGGCGACCTCATCGAGTCATTGATCAAACGCGACATCGGGGTCAAAGACATGAGTTCTTGGCTTCCGGGCCACGGCGGCTTCCTCGACCGGCTCGACTCGATCCTGCCCTCGGCGCTCGTCGCCTACTTTCTGTTCGCGTTGTCATAATGGGCTCTGCCACACTGTATCGAGTGACGACATTCCGCACCGTGCACGGCCGACGGCGGGGCTACGACCCGGACGAGGTCGATGGTTTTCTCGCCCGCGCCCGCGCCGCCTACAACGACGAGTCCGGCGTGAGCCTCGCCGCCCGAGAGGTGCGGGGCACCGCCTTCACGTTGCGCCGCGGCGGCTACGAGACGGCCGAGGTCGACGCGGCCTTGGAACGGTTGGAGAGCGCTCTGGCGGCCCGGGAGCGGGAAAGCGAGCGGCTGAGCCTTGGCGATTCGGCCTTCCGCGAGCACATCAGGCTGCTGTGGAACGACATCGCGGCTCGCCTCGACCGGGGCGACGGCCGGCGGTTCTCCCGCGTGAGTGCCCTGAGCCACGGGTACCGGATACGCGAGGTAGACCGCCTCGCACGGCAGGTCTCCGACTACCTGACGCGTTCCGCCCCGCTCGGCGTCGAGACGGTGCGTTCGTCCGCCTTCGGGGCGGAGCGCCGCGGTTATCGGGAGGCCGAGGTCGACGCGCTTCTCGACGCCGTGGTGGAGGCGATGCTCGCCTCCGGGTGACCCTTCGCCTTTTGCCTCGAATAGGCCTTACGCTATGGTTTCACTATTGTGCGTAAACATTCGGTAACGATCGTTCCGCTCAAGTCGGTTCCACCGCCCGTCACCCGGAGGCGCCTCGGCACCCGGCTCGTCCTGTTCGTAGGCTCGGTCTGCGCCACCCTCGCGTTCGTGCTCGTCAACATCGTCGACCCGTATGCGGGGGCGACCGCGGCACCGAGCTTCAACGCCGAGATGAGCCTCAGCGGGGCGGATGGCCAGCACTTCGTCGTCGCGGGCGTCGTCGATCCGCCCGCCACGGCGCAAGACGGTTTCACGGTGCGTCGGCGCATCGTGGCGGCCTCGATCGTGCGTGCCGACCCGCAGGCGGGTGCGTCTTCTCCCTCGCCGGCACAGGGTTCTGACGGCCCGCCGGCGGCAGGCACTCCGTCGCCAGGCAGCGCCCAGGCGTACGCGCGTCAGCTCCTGCAGTCGCAAGGCATGGGGGAGGGCCAGTTCGCCTGCCTCGTCGCCCTGTGGAATCGGGAGTCGCATTGGAACACCTACGCCTACAACGCCGGCAGCGGGGCCTACGGCATTCCTCAGGCGTTGCCGGGCAGCAAGATGGCCTCGGTGGGCGCCGACTGGAAGACGAACTTCAAGACGCAGATCACGTGGGGCCTGCAGTACATCAGCAGGTACGGCAGCCCGTGCGGGGCCTGGCGGCATTCTCAGGCGACCGGCTGGTATTGACCCGGGCGGCCTAGGCTGGGAGCATGCCGCGCCGGAACCGCCCGAGAAAGGCGCGTGGCAGGGGCGGGCCCTGGGCGCGGCGAGGGGAGGCCGAGGCGCCGGGCGGGCAGTCGGCGCGCGCGGGGTGGAGCCGCGTCGAGACACGGCACGGCGTGTCCTGGCATGTACGGCCTATGACGGCCGAGCGTGCGCTGAAGTCGTACGTCTGCCCCGGCTGCGGTCGTGCCGTCGAACCGGGTACCGGCCATCTCGTCGTGTGGCGCGCACAGGGCGTGCTGGGCGACGCGGCAGACCTTGCCGGCAGACGTCACTGGCATGCCGCGTGCTGGCGGGTCAGTTGATTCTCCGCGTGGGTGAGGGTGGCGGTTTTCTTCGCCGGGGTGCCTTTCATCGCGCGTTCTGGCGCGGCACTACGACCTCCTTGATGATGAGAAGGACGGAGGCGGCCACCGGGATGGCGATGAGCGCCCCGAGGATGCCCAGGAGCGACCCTCCGGCCAGCGCGGCGATGACCACGACGACGCCGGGCACCTGCACAGCGCGGTTCATGATGTTCGGGCTGAGAACGTATGCCTCCACCTGCATGTAGATGATGTAGTAGATCGCCGCCGCCAAGGCCGTCGCGGGAGACGAGCCGATGCCGGGTATCAGACAGGTCGCGACGATGATGATCGACCCGGTCAGCGTGCCGACGAGCGGGATGAGCGAGAGCAGGAACGCGACGAAAGCGAGCACCGCCGTGAAGGGGGCGCCGATGATCGACAAGAAGATGAAGCTCAAGATGCCGTTGATGAGAGCCAACGCGACCTGGCCCATGACGTAACGGCCGACCGACCGGGTGATCTGGTTGCTGAGATCCACGAACCGGGCCCGGCCGGAGGCAGGCACGAGAAGAGCCACGCCGCGCTTCATCGCCGGCATCGAAGCAGTGAAGTAGATCGTCAGGATGGCGACGATGATGCTGCCGAAGACGCCGCTCACGATCGACACCCCGACGGCCAGCACGCCGTTGGCGATGCCGGTCAGCTTCGACGGGTCGGTCACGAACGCTGTGACCGAGTCGATGACCGACTGCACGTTGGCGGCCCCGAACTGCTTGTCGAGAATGCCGATCCAGTTCTGGCTTTCCACGCTGGCGACGATGCCCGGCACCTGGGCGATCAGCTGCGAGACCTGGCCGACGATCACGGGCACGATCGCGAGGGCTATCCCCGTGATGGCGCCCAGCACGACGACCAACACGGTGAGAATCGCCGACCAACGCGGAAAGTGCAGCTTCGACAAGAAGATCACGGCCGGCTCGAGGCCTAGCGAGAGGAAGAGCGCGGCCCCGATGTACGTGATGATGACAGAGAGGTGTGCGACGGAGATCAAGAGCAGCGCGCCGAGACCGACTCCGAGGGTGCCCACGAGGCCTGCGGTGAACACCCCGGAGAGGCGGATCGTGCGTCTTTGCGCCGGCTCTGGCTCAGTCATGCCGGGCGGCGACGTTCTCGGCCTGGGTGAGAACGCCGCGAAGGTTCTCCAGATAGCCCGCAACGGCCTCACGCTCCACCCTGATCTCGGCCAGGCGATCCTCGGCATCGGCTACGAGGGCGCGGCAGCGCTCTTCGGCGGCGGCGACCTTGCGGGCGGCCTCCGCCTCGGCCTCCACCGTCGTCGCTCGCGCTTTCTCCTCGGCCTCCCGGCGCAACTGCGCCGCCTCCTCCCGCACGGCGGAGCGTATCGTCGCGGCTTCGTTCCTGGCCTCCTCGGCCTCGGCCTGCAGCCGCGTCAGTTCGGCACGCGCCTCTTCCAGGTATTGCTGCATCTGGGCCGACGCCTCGCGTTGCCGCTCGAGACGGTCTCGTTCGGCCTCGTCGCGCGCCGCCGCGAGCTCTGTCGTCACGCGGCGTCGTTCTGTCTCGACGGCGGTGCGAGCCTGCCTCGCCTCGTCACGGCTGTGGGTCTGCAACTCTTCTGCGGCTTGCTCTGCCTCGTCGCGTACCCGGGCCGCCTCGTCGCGTGCCCTGGCGGCCTCGTCGCGCAACTGCCGTTCGGCGTCGTCGCGCGCCTCGGCCAGCTCTTGGGAGAGGGCGCGGCGGGCCTCTCGAAGCTCTTCGTCCCACGCGGCACGGGAAGCCGCCTGGTCGGCCGCGAAGCGAGCCTCGTCCTCCTCCCTGCGCGCCACCCAGCCGGCCCGGGAACCCTCGATCTCGGCCGCGAGGTCGGCGCGGGCCTTCGCGACCTCGGCGGCGAGGTTCGCCCGGGTCGTCTCGACCTCGGCCTGCAGGGCCGCGCGGGCCTGCTCTGTCTCGGTGGCGAGGTCTGCCTGGGCCTCGGCCTCTTCGCCGCGAAGCTTCGCGCGGGAGGAGGCCTCGGCCGCGGCGATCTCGCGACGGGCCTCGTCGCGTTCGTTCTCCAGACCCTCGTGCGCGGCCTGGGCCTGTGCGGCCTGGTCGCGTTCCTGTTGCTCCAGGCGTGCCTCCGCCTCGGCCTCCGCCTCCGCGAGCCTGCGTTCCCAGGCCTCGCGGCCCGACGCCACCTCCTGCTCGAGCGCCGCGCGGGCCGCGCTCGCCTCGTCGGCGAGGCTCGCCGCGTCGGTTCTGGCCGCCTCGGCCTCGGCCTCGGCAGCGGCCGTCGTCTCGGTGGCCTGGCGTTCTGCCTCGGCCTTCAGGGCGGCGGCCTCGCGCGCCGCCGTGGTACGCAACGCGGCCGCCTCGGTCTGCGCCTGGCCGCGGGTCACCACCGCTTCCTGGCCGGCCTGGCGCAGAATCTCCTCTTTGCGGTCCTCGGCGTCGGCGAGAATGTTGCGCGCCTCGATGCGCGCGTCTTCGAGAGTGGCCTCCGCGCGGACCGCGGCGTCGGAGAGCGTTCGTTCGGCCCGCGCCCGCGCTTGGGCACGTGTGTCGTCGGCCTGCGCCGTGGAGCTCGAGCGCAGCCGCTCCGCGTCGATGTCGGCTTGGGTGATGAGCCTGGTCGCTTGTTCCTCGGCGACGCGCAGGGTGTTCTCCAGCTTCGTGCCGAGCCCCGCGAACGTGGGATTGCCCACCTCGTCGATCTGTGCCTGGAGACCCTCGATCTCGGCGCCGAGGCGCCGGATCTCCTTCGCGTACTCGGCGTTTTGCGTGTTGGCGGCGATCAGCTCTTGACGCAGCGTCTGCAGAGTCCGGTCCACTTCGGCCCGGTCGTAGCCGCGGAACGCCGGGGTGAACTCTGTCTCGTCAATGGCCAAATGCTCCTCCAGAACGCGGGACGCCGGCGATGCGACGGGTCTGCACGCGATCTTAGCCAGTACGGCGTGCCGCCCCCAGTCTCGGCGGGTGCCCGACCGGCCCATGAGCCTCCCAGGGCTCTCCGCTATTCTTAGACACCTTGCGTGTCGCGGTGGCGGTTCCCAGGGCTCGCCGGCCGGGCACGCACCCGATATGTGAGTCGGCGCGGGCGGGCCGGCAGCCAGAAGGCGAGGGGAAAGGGACCAGGTGCGCTTCGTCGTCGCGATCGTCACATTCGTCGTTGCCGCGGCCCTGATCGGTCTTGGCCTCGCCCAGCGCACGCTGTTCGCACCAGACCCGCACATCACGGCGAGCGTGCAGTTGCACGGCCAGCCGCATTACGTCGTGATCGACGGCGCCGTGTTCGGCGCGCATCCGGGACCGCAGCGGGTCCTTCTTAGCGGGGCCGGGGCCGCCGACGGCTTCGTCGCCTATGGCCGCACCTCGGATGTCGTGGCATGGCTTTCCGGCGAGGCGTACGACCGCCTGCAGTGGGGCGACACCGGCGAGCTCACCGCCCGCCCGGTCGCTGCCCATCGGACCGTGCCCGGGCCGGCGGTGAGTTCTCCGTCCGCCGCGGCGGGCGACGCCTCCGCGGCCGGCGCCGCAGGGGCTGCCGGCGAGGCCCGGCCCGACCCGGCCGGCAGCGACCTCTGGCTGCGCTCCTTCTCTGGGCCAGCCGCACGCAGCGTTCGCCTCGACGTGCCACGCAACGTGAGCGTGCTCATCGCGACCGACGGCACCCGCCCGGCGCCCGCCGCGATCCAGCTCAGTTGGCCGGCCGACACCGCGACGCCGTGGACCGGGCCCCTGGTCGTGGCCGGGCTCCTCCTTCTCTTGGCCGGCGCGATCGTCTACACCCTTGCGCTGAGGCACCTCCACCGCTCTCGCCGGCCACGCCGACGCGGCCGGGGCGGAGGGGGCAAGATGCCGCGGCTGCC
>DASTNL010000008.1:0-8992 GCA_035720905.1 Microbacteriaceae bacterium | reverse complement strand
TGCGTAACGAAGCCGCGCGCGGCACCCGGCTCGAATATCCTGGTTTTCAGACTCCCGAGCGCGGGCCGCCCTATCTAAGGAGAACCATGACGACCACCCAGACCCCGCACGCACCGGTCGATAACGGCGTCAGCAGTGATGCTTTGGTCGCCGCCCGCGAGCAGCTTCGCGATGCGCCGGAGGCCGCCGAGTTCGTCTGGCGGGCGACCTCGGAATGGCAGAGCGGCACGCATTCCACCCAGACCATCGAGAAGTACACCGGGCTCGGCACCGAGCGCGCCCACAAGAGCGTCTTCCAGCTGGAGGGCGACCACCCCGACATCTTCGCCGGCAACGACGAGGCCCCCACCCCCGTCGAGACGGTTCTCGCGGCGCTGGCCGGCTGCCTCACCGCCGGTATCGCCGCCGTCGCGCAGCGCCGTGAGATTCAGCTGCGCTCCGTCAAGGCGACCCTCGAGGGCAAAGAGAACATCCTCGGCATCCTCGGCGCCGACCCCGACGTGCGCAATGGGTTCAACGAGATCGACGTGCACTTCGACATCGATGCCGATGCGACGGAGGAAGAGATCGCGGCTTTGGTCGCGCAGTCGCAGAAGCGTTCCGCCGTCTTCGACGCGCTCACCAACCCGACCACCGTCAACGTGAGCGTGGGCTGAGGCCCCGGAACAGGTATTCGTGACAGAACGCAGTATCACCGCCGTCATCGTCGGCGCGGGGCACTCGGGCCTCGCCATGAGCGCTCGTCTGACGGCGCGGGGCGTCGACCATGTGATCTTCGAGCGTGGCGAGATCGCGCAGTCGTGGCGGAGCGAACGGTGGGATTCGCTGCACCTCTTGACGCCGAACTGGCAGACCGGCCTGCCGGGCTACGACTACGACGGCACGGATCCCGACGGCTACCTGAGCATGCCGGAGGTCGTCTCCCGCATCTCCTCCTATGCTCAGATCATCGATGCACCTGTGCGTGCTCATACCGCCGTGACGAAGGTCACACCGACCGACGAGGGCTACCGGGTCGAAACCGACGACGGCGTGTGGCAGGCCCGGCACGTGATCGTGGCGAGCGGCACGGCCCGCCGGCCGAACCTTCCTGCCGCGGCGGCGGCGATCCCCGCCGAGGTGCGCCAGATCACCCCGCTTAGCTACCGCAACCCCGACCAGCTCGGCGCGGGCGGCGTGCTCGTCGTGGGGGCCTCCGCCAGCGGAGCCCAGCTGGCGGACGAGATCGCACGCAGCGGCCGTCGGGTCGTCGTCTCCAGCGGCGAGCTGGTGCGGATGCCTCGCGTTTACCGCGGGCGCGACGTGTTCTGGTGGATGGATCGGGCCGGCGTGCTCGATGAACGCTACGACGAGATGGACGACATCGTCCGAGCCAGGCACGTGCCCTCCCCCCAGCTGGTCGGCTCGAAGGCCCGCCGGGATCTCGACCTCGGCACGCTGCAGGAACTCGGCGTGGAGATCGTCGGCAAGCTCGGCATGGTGCGCGACGGCACGGCGCTCTTCTCCGGCGGCCTCGCGAACGTCGCCCGGTTGGCCGACCTGAAAGAGGAGCGCCTGCTCGACCGTTTCGACGAGTGGGCGAAGGAGCACGGCGACATCACCGAGGCGCCCTACCGGCCCGACCCGGTCACGGTGCCCGCCCGCCCGCGCCTCAGCCTCGACCTTGTGCGGGAGGGGATCGAGACGGTCGTCTGGGCCACCGGGTTCGCGCCCGACTACTCGTGGCTCGATGTCGACACCTTCGACCGCAAGGGGCGCATCGTGCATGACGGCGGCGTCGGTCGGGCACACGGCCTGTACACGCTCGGCACCAGTCTTCTGCGCCGTCGCCGCTCCACGTATCTCAGCGGCGCGGCGGCCGACACCGAGGACCTCGCCCGGCATCTCGTCTCCGCGCTGGCACTCGCCCACTGACGGGACCGCCGCAGGCGCGACCGCGCCGGGCATTCCGGTATGCTGGTGAGGCTGTGCGCCCGGGCCCAATGCTCGCGCGCACGATGCACTACCCTCCTGCCGCAGAAAGGCTGCGGCCGCGAAGTCCAAAGGAGGTGGGTCAGTCATGCATCAATACGAGCTGATGGTCATTCTCGATCCCGGCATCGACGAACGAACCGTCGCGCCCAGCATCGACAAGTTCCTCGGCGTGATCCGCGGCGATGGCGGTTCGATCGAGAAGGTCGACGTCTGGGGCCGGCGCCGGCTCGCTTACCCGATCCAGAAGAAGACAGAGGGCATTTACGCCGTCGTCGACTTCACGGCGAACCCCGCCGCGACGCAAGAGCTGGAACGGCAGTTGAAGCTCTCCGAGGCGGTCATGCGCACCAAGGTCCTGCGGGCCGAAGAGGCCATCGCACAGGTGGCCCAGGCGGCGAAGCGTGCGGCCCGTAAGGCCTCCCGCGCGGCCGCGCTGAGGCCTGCGAAGGCGGAGTAGTCGTCATGGCTGGCGAGACCGTCATAACCGTCATCGGCAACCTCACCGCCGATCCTGAACTGCGGTACACGCAATCGGGCGTCGCGGTGGCGAGCTTCACCGTGGCCTCGACGCCCCGCACGTTCGACCGGGCGAGCAACGAGTGGAAAGACGGCGAGGCTCTGTTCCTCCGGTGCAGCGCGTGGCGGGACGTCGCCGAGCACGTCGCCGGCTCGCTCACGAAGGGCGCCCGCGTCATCGTTCAGGGCAGGCTGCGCCAGCGCAGCTACGAGACTCGCGAAGGCGAGAAGCGCACCGTGATCGAGTTGACCGTGGACGAGGTCGGCCCCTCGCTGCGGTACGCGACCGCCACGCTCACCCGCACCTCGTCCTCCGGGGGCCGCGGCCCCGCCGCCTCCGCGGACAACGAGCCGTGGGCGCCCAGCGCGCCCGCCGCGCCGTCCGGCGGCGACGTGTGGAACACACCCGGAACATTCAACGACGAGACCCCGTTCTGACCGGGGAATCGTCCTCTTTGTCGATATAAGGAAACAGCATGGCTGGAAAATCGAGCGGCGATCGCCGCAAGAACCGCAAAGGCAAGATCAAAGACGGAAAGCCGGTTGCCCCGGCCCGCACGGTGCACGTCGGCGTGATCGACTACAAAGACGTCGCGACGCTGCGCAAGTTCATCTCTGAACGCGGCAAGATTAGGGCCCGCCGCATCACCGGCGTCTCCGTGCAGGAGCAGCGCCTCATCGCCCGCGCCGTGAAGAACGCGCGGGAGATGGCGCTTCTTCCCTATGCCGGGTCCGGCAGGTAAGGAGACACGGAAATGTCGAAGTTGATTCTGACGAACGAGGTCTCCGGGCTCGGCCAGGCCGGCGATGTCGTCGACGTGAAGACCGGGTACGCCCGCAACTATCTGATACCGCAGGGTTTCGCCGTGGCGTGGACCCGCGGCGGGGCGAAGCAGGTCGACCAGATCAAGGCGGCACGCTTGGCCAGGGAGCACGCGACCGTCGAGGAGGCGCTCGATTTGAAGGCGCGCCTCGAGGCGACGAGCTTGAAGCTCAGCGTGAAGGCAGGCCGGGAGGGTCGCCTGTTCGGTTCCGTGAAGGCAGCCGACATCGCCTCCGCCGCCGAGGCCGCAGGCCTTGCCGGGGTCGACCGGCGCAAGATCGAGATCCCCGTGCCGATCAAGTCGGTCGGCACGTATCAGGCTCTGCTGCGCCTGCGGGACGACATCACGGCGACCATCACTATCGAGGTGGCTGCCTCGAAATAGCAGGAACGGTCGAACGGGGCCGGGCGAGCACGTGAGGTGTTCGCCCGGCCCCGTTTCGCATGCCCGGCCGGTATGGCGCGGCCACGGTTGTACACAGCGTAGAAATCGTGCCGACAAGGTTCAAGGTGTCCTTGATGGTTCCTTATCCACAAAGTGTGTGTAAATCAAAAGACCTGGTCAAAGTATGTATTTAGGAAGAAATCCGTGCCCCTTCCGGGAGTAATCCACAGGCTTTCCACACAGCTTCGTCGGCGTTTCCCGCATTTCCTCCACAGAGTTATTCACAGGGTGAATTGTCGGCGGCGGGCCGGCTTCTTACGGTGGCCTGTGGGGCATGCCACGGCCCGTGATGTCGGTGGTCGGTGTCATGCTGTGGCTGCGGGTTCGGGGGTGAGACGGTGTCGATAGCGTCGTTGGGGCGGCTGGATGAGCCGCCGGCAGACCCGATGGGCGTCGAAGAGCGCACGCCGCCCCACGACCTCCTGTCGGAGCAGAGCACGCTGGGCGCCATGATGCTCAGCAAAGACGCGGTCGCCGACGTGGTCGAGACGGTGCGCGGCGCCGACTTCTACGTGCCGAAACACGAGATCATCTTCGGCGCGATCCTCGACCTCTACTCGCACGGCGAGCCGACCGACGTCATCACCGTCACCGACGAGTTGACGAAGCAGGGCAACCTCACGCGGGCGGGCGGCGCCGAATACCTGCACACCCTGACCGGTATCGTGCCGACCGCCGCGAACGCCGGCTATTACGCGACGATCGTCGCCGAGCGGGCGCTCCTGCGCAGGCTCGTCGATGCGGGCACCCGCATCGCGCAGATGGGCTACGCCGGCCAGGGCGACGCGGTCGACCTGGTGAACGACGCGCAGGCCGAGATCTACGCCGTCACCGGTTCGAACGACAGCGAAGACTACGTTCCGCTGACGCAGGCCGTGACCGCCGCGATCGACGAGATCGAGTCGGCCCGACACAAAGACGGCGCCATGACGGGCGTGCCGACCGGGTTCGCCGACCTCGACGAGTTGACCAACGGGCTGCATCCCGGGCAGATGATCATCGTCGCCGCACGCCCGGCGCTCGGCAAGTCGACGCTCGCGTTGGATTTCGCCCGGTCGGCCGCGATCAAACACGATCTGCCTACGATCCTCTTCTCTCTCGAGATGGGTCGCAGCGAGATCGCGATGCGGCTGCTCTCAGCCGAGTCTTCCGTGCCGCTGCAAAGCATGCGCAAGGGCACGGTCGAAAGCAGAGACTGGACGACGATCGCCTCGACGCGCGGTCGTATCAACGACGCCCCGCTCTACATCGACGACAGTCCGAACATGACGCTCGTCGAGATCCGGGCGAAGTGTCGCCGGCTGAAGCAGCGCGTCGGCCTCAAGATGGTCGTCATCGATTATCTGCAGCTCATGACGAGCGGCAAACGCGTCGAGTCCCGCCAGCAAGAGGTCAGCGAATTCTCCCGCGCCTTGAAACTTCTCGCCAAAGAACTTCAGGTGCCGGTCGTCGCGCTCTCCCAGCTGAACCGCGGCCCGGAACAGCGCCAAGACAAGCTGCCGGCCTTGAGCGACCTGCGTGAGTCAGGCTCGATCGAGCAGGACGCCGACGTCGTCATCTTGTTGCACCGCGAGAGCGCCTACGATCGCGACAACCCGCGAGCCGGCGAGGCGGACCTCATCGTCGCCAAGCATCGCAACGGCCCGACCAGGACCATCACCGTCGCCTTCCAAGGCCACTATTCCCGCTTCGCCGACATGGTGCGTGACTGACCGGGTTCTCGGGCGGAGCCCGTGGGGGACCTCATTCGGTTTTCGTTTTAAGAGGCCTGCACTCGGCCGTCACCGGGACGGGTTCGGTAGACTGACGGCCGATACATACGAAATGGGGTCGCCAGGTGGCCGTTGTCCGCACCGGCCCGGTGCGTGAACGTGCTTGGGTCATGCCCATCGCGCGCGCGTCGGTCGCCTTCGTCGCGGCCGTCATCATAACCTTCCTCGCCAACCACTCCACGCAGGTCGGTCTGCTGGTGTTCGGCGGTTATGGGGTGGCAGCCGGCGTGCTCGTCGGCGTCCTCGCCCTGCGCACCAGCCCACGCGGCATCGTGCGCGCCCTTTTCGTCGCCATCGGCGCGCTCGGCCTGGTCTTCGGCGCGGCAGCCCTCGCCCTGCACGGCGGGGGGCTGGAGGCGCTTATCGCCCTCGTCAGCGCCTGGGCCGTCTTGACCGGCGCCCTGGAACTGTATGCGGGCGTGCGGTCTCGCAAACGCCTTGCGGCCGCACGAGACTGGCGGGCCGTCGGCGTTCTCTCCTTGGCACTCGCGGTCGCATACCTCATCGTGCCGCCCGGCCTGCACAAGCATTTCGCCGGCCAGGATGGCGTGCACGGCACGCTCACCGCCGCCATCGTGCTTGTGGGAATCTTCGGTGCATACGCCGCCGTCGTCTGTGTGTACTGGGTGATCGGCGGCCTCTCGCTTCGATGGGCCGCCGTCGACGAGGCCCGCTCAGGCGGGCAGCAAGACAGCCGCGACAGAAAGGCCCCAGATGAGCAACCAGGGTGACGGCGCCGAGAAGAAGATCCCACCGACACCCATGCCGCTGCCGGGCATGGCCTACGAACCGACGCGCCGAGACCGGCTGCGCCCGGTCGAGTTGGTCGGCTTCTCGGCGATTCTGGCCGTGTTCACCGCGATCATCGTCTTGGCAGCCACCCGGGAGTGGTGGCTCACCGGCATCTCGTTAGCCGTCTCGTTCATCATCGTGCTCGTCATCGTCGCGCTGCTTTCCATGAGTTTTCAGCCGAAGGCCGACGAGGTCGAGGAGCTCGAAGAGCAAGATCGCGAAGACAAGGGTCACTAGGGGCGCCCGCGGGCCGTGGTGCTCACGCCGTTACAGTGAAAAGTGAAAGCCCGGTTGTCGGCCGAGGTCGGCCGGTCCTGTCATCCGCCGCGCCGGGGGACCGCGCCGGTATCGGAGTTCCGGGTCGGCCGTGCCCCTTGCGCTCGGAACTGTTCCGGGAACCGCGTCCGGCGTCAGAGGGCCGGGGCGGTCGTCAGCTCGTCGACGAGGCTTTCGGCGAGGCCGATGTAGCGGGCCGGCGTCAGCGCCCGAAGACGCTCTCGGGCAGCGTCGCCGATCTCGAGGCCGTCGAGGAACGCGGCCAGTTCCGCCCGGCCGATCCGTTTGCCGCGGGTGAGGCCCTTCAAGAGCGCGTACGGGTCGGCGATATGCGAGCGGCCGGCCACGACTTCCGCACGGATGACGGTCTGTATCGCCTCGCCCAGCACCTCCCAGTTCGCGTCGAGATCATAAGCGAGCCGCTCCCGGTCCAGGTCGAGGGCGTCGAGGCCGCGGCGCAGGTTGTCCAAGGCCAAGAGCGAGTGGCCGAGCCCGACGCCGATGTTGCGCTGCGTCGTCGAGTCGGTCAGATCGCGCTGCATGCGGCTTGTCACCAAGGTTGCCGAGAGGCTGTCGAGCACGGCGCAGCTGAGCTCCAGGTTGGCCTCGGCGTTCTCGAATCGGATCGGGTTGATCTTGTGCGGCATCGTCGAGGATCCCGTCGCTCCCGCCTGCGGCACCTGACGGAAGTAGCCCAGCGAGATGTAGGTCCACAAGTCGGTCGCCAGGTTGTGCAGCACCCGGTTCGCGTGCGTCAGCCGGGCGTACAGTTCGGCCTGCCAATCGTGGGGCTCGATCTGCGTCGTGAGCGGGTTCCAGGTGAGGCCGAAGGAGCCGACGAACTCGCGGGAGACCTGACGCCAGTCGACGTCGGGGTCGGCGGCCACGTCGGCCGCGAAAGTTCCCGTCGCCCCGCTGAATTTCGCCAGGTAGTCGCTCGCGACGATCTGCCCGCGGATGCGGCGCAACCGGTAGACGAAGACCGCCAGCTCCTTGCCCATCGTCGTCGGCGTCGCCGGCTGCCCGTGTGTGTGTGCGAGCATCGCGTCGCCCCGAAAGGCGAGGGCCCGTTCCGTCAGCGCCTGGACGACCGTGTCGAAGGCCGGCAGCCAGACAGTCGTGACCGCCTCTCGCACGGTCAACGCGTACGCGATGTTGTTGATGTCTTCGCTGGTCGCCCCGAAATGCGTCAGCTCGGCGATCGACTCGAGACCGCGCTCGGCGAGGCGCCGCCGCACGAAGTATTCGACCGCCTTCACGTCATGCCGGGTCTCGGCCTCGAGCGCAGCCAGCTCGGCGATGTCGTCGGGCCCGAAGTCGGTGGCGAGCCGGCTCAGGGCCGCCTGATCGTCGGCGCGAAGCGGCGTGCTGCCGAACATGCGGTGCCCGGTCAGGTAGATCAGCCACTCCGTCTCCACCCGCAGCCGCGCCCGGTTGAGGCCCGCCTCTGAGAGCTCGACGCCGAGCCCCTCGACCACCGGTCGGTATCGACCGTCGAGCGGGCTCAGGGGTTGCGCAGGAAGGGCGTTCATAGGGATCCTTTGTCGCGGGCGGCGCCGCGCGGCTGAACATGCGGCGCGGGCATCCCTATTCTTCCCTACGTCGGAGGCGCTCCCGCGAAGCCCGGCCGGGTTCCGGCCGAGGTGGGGCAGGCGCCGTCGCGCGGGAGAAGTGCCTCCTCCACCCGGGGCGTCACGCCCCTTTCACGCACCGTTTTTGCCTGTGGGCCTCGCCGGGTGAGACGGCAGGCGAAGCTGTCGACATGGTGACCGGCACGTCAAGGCTCGATGAGACTGCGTTCGAGCCGTCTCTGGCCGGCTTGTCGTTGCCGGGCGTCGGGTGGGAGCGGCCCGCGGGCCCGACGGCAGGCCTCGCGTGGGCCGATCCGGCGACGCTTCGTATGCTGTTGCGGCGTGCCACCCGCCGCCGTGACGGCCTGGCGGTGCTCGCCCGTGACCTGGACGAGGTGGCCGAGGGTCTTGCGGAGGGGGCGAGGCGGGTGCCGAGCCGTGTCCCAGACTGGCATTCACTCTCGGCAGGCGCCTACGCTGAGGCGGCTACCCGGCTTTGTGACCGTGCCGGCCGGGTGAGTGTGGCCCTGTCACAGACAGGCGGGCTCGTTCGGGCGGAGATCCGCGCCCTCGATGCGGAGTGCCTGCGGATCCGTGCCGAGCTTGAGGCACGGGTGGCGCGGGCGTGGGCCGGGGCTCCGTGATCTCGACCGGAGGGGTCCGGCATCGCCTGCCTCCGGGGCCCGGTGATCTCGTCCTGCGAGGCGGCGGGCAGACCTCCGTCGCCACCGACACGCTCCTCGAGGCGGGCCGGGCTCTCGACGCGATAGCGACCGGCCTCGAGGCAGGCGTGGCACGGGCGCGTCGCCGAATGGCCGGAATC
>DASTNL010000007.1:0-5339 GCA_035720905.1 Microbacteriaceae bacterium | reverse complement strand
TCCTCGCAGCCTGGAACACGTTCGTGGTTGACGAGCACGCGCGCGTGCCGACGCCGGGTATCGCCGTCATGCTGGAACGCTTGGCGGCGGAGCACCCCGGCGGGCCCGTCGTCTACCTGTCGACCGGCGCGTGGAACGTCGCTCCGGCGCTCACCCGGTTCCTCTCCCGCAACCTCTACCCGGCGGGCCCCCTGCTCCTCACCGACTGGGGGCCGACCCACGACCGGCTCTTCCGCAGCGGCATCGAACACAAACGGCAGAGCCTAGAACGCTTGCACGACGAGTTTCCCGGCATGCGCTGGCTGCTGCTCGGCGACGACGGCCAGCACGACGAGGAGGTGTACGACGAGTTCGCCGTGCGGCACCCGGAGAGCGTCGCCGCCGTCGCGATCCGCCAGCTCTCCCCGAGCGAGGCGGTGCTCGCGGGGCGGCGCAAGAAGGCCTCGGTTCGGACGTTACGCTCCCGGGTTCCGTGGATCGCCGCGCCCGACGGGGCGGGGCTCGTGCAGCAGCTGACCGAGCTCGGCATTCTCGGCTAGGGGCGCATCGCCCGGCCCCGGCACCTGCGCGTGTGGCATACTGGCGCGGTGCCGCACTACCTTGAAGACCTGCACGCGGGGCAGGTCTTCGTGACGCCGGGCCGCACGATCAGCGAGGCCGACGTCATGTCGTTCGCCGCGTGGACGGGTGACAACAACCAGGTGCACACCGACGCGGTCTTCGCCGCAAAGACCCGCTACGGCCGGCGGGTCGTGCACGGCATGCTGGGCGCCTCTCTCTGCCTGGGGCTCATCGCCCGCACGGGAGTCTTCGAGGGCAGCGCCGTCGCCTTGCTGGGCGTCGACCGGTGGCGTTTCACGGCGCCCGTCTTCATCGGCGACACGCTCACCGCCACGGTGGAGATCCTTTCGACGAGACCTACCAGCAACGGCCGTAACGGCATCGTAGAACGCCAGGTCACGCTCAGAAATCAAGACGGCGTGACGGTGCAAGAGGGCCGGATGGACCTCATGGTGCTGACCCGCGCCGCCGCGCTCGCCTGACGGCGCACCCCGACATCAACGTTCGTCGAGCCTCGCGCCGCGCGGGCTCGCAAGGCCCCAGCTCGCGGCCGCGGCGACGAGGAAGAAGAGTGCGAACACCGTGAACGTGAGCGCGGCGCCGCCGGCCACGAGCAACACGGGCACCGTCAGCGGCGCCGCGATCGAGGCGACGCGGCCGATTGCTGCCGCCCACCCCGCGGCGGTAGCGCGCAACGACGTCGGGTAGATTTCGGGCGTGACGGCGTAGAGCACCCCCCACGCGCCTAAGTTGAAGAACGACAACGCCATGCCGAAGGCCACGAGGGCGAAGGCGCCGTGGGCGGTGCCGAAGCCGAGCGCCGAGCCGGCGGAGCCGGCCAGAAAGACGGTGAGCGTGACGGGCCGCCCCCACACCTCGATGAGCCAGGCGGCCGCGGCGTAACCCGGCAGCTGGGCCAGCGTGATGATAAGCGTGAAGCCGAACGAGCGCACGAGGTCGTAGCCGTCGTCGACGAGGATGCTGGGGATCCAGATGAAGGCCCCGTAGTAGGCGAAATTGACGCACACCCACACCGCCCAAAGGGCCACGGTGCGCCGGCGGAACTCGTGGGAGAAGAGGGCGGCGAGGCGCGCGCCGGCGTTCCGGCCGAGCGGAGTCGCCGCCCGCGCCACGGCCGGGGCAGCCGCCGGGGCCTCCGAGGGCGGGGCGTGCGAGGCGACCTGTTCGTTCTGCGTCTCGCGGGCGGGCGAAAGGAGGCGTGAGGCCCATCCTCGCCGCAGCGTGCCGCCCGGCGTGACGCCGCCGTCAGAGACCCGGGGCTCGTAAGCCGCGGCCTCGAGCGTGGCGGTGACGCGATCCGCCTCGGCGTGCCGGCCACGCCGTGCAAGCCAGCGGGCCGACTCGGGCAGCCGCAGCCGTACGACGATCGCGTAGGCGGCGGGCACCGCGCCCAACGCGAACGCCCACCGCCAGCCGGCCGACGACGCCGGTATGACGAGATAGCCGATGACGGCCGACGCCGTCCAGCCGAGCGCCCAGAACGCCTCCAGGATCACGACGAGTCGCCCTCTGATCCGTGCCGGTGCGAACTCCCCCACGTAGGTGGAGGCGACAGGCAGCTCGGCGCCCAGGCCCAGCCCGACGAAGAATCGCAAGACCAGGAGCACGGCGACGCCGCCCGCGAGGGCGCTCGCCCCCGTCGCGACCCCGTAGATGAGAAGGGTCAGGGCGAACACGGAGCGCCGCCCGAGCCGGTCGGCCAAGAGCCCGCCGACACTCGCCCCGATCGCCATGCCGACGAAACCGACCGAAGCGATCAGCCCGCCGGTGCCCTTGTCGATTCCCCAATCGCGGATGAGCGCCGCGATGATGAACGAGATCAGGCCCACGTCCATCGCGTCGAGGGTCCAGCCGATGCCGGAGCCGATCAGGATGCGGGAGTGCCTGCGCGTGTACGGCAGCCGGTCGAGCCGTTCAGGTACCGAGGTGTCTGCTATGGGAACCGTATGAGGCATCCGCCTATGATAGGCGGGATACAGAAATCATGTCGAAGTGTGACGCCCCGCTACCTGCGGGGCGCGGAAAGCGCCTCAGGCCAGCCCGAGCTCCCGCACCTTCGCCGCCAGTGCGGCATCCGTCGGTTCGACGGCGTGCTCTCCGTCCGGATACACGACGACCGGGATGTTCGTGCGCCCGGCGATCGCCCGCGCCGTCTCCGCAGCCTCGGGGCGAACGACGAGGTCGACGAAGTCGTACGGCACGCCCAGCCCGTCGAGTTGTGCCTTGGTGCGCCGGCAATCGCCGCACCAGTCGGCGCCATACATGGTGACGCGCCGCGACTCACCGGATGCCATGACTCGATTATCTCGCGCCGTGCCGCCCGCGGCGCGCGGCCCCGGCGCGTTCAATAGCCGAGGAACTCTTCGACGCGGATGTCATCGTCGTCGACGCCGGCCTCCGCGAGCACGGAGCGCATCGAGCGCACCATCGACGCGGGGCCGCACAGGTAGTAGATCGGCGCCGCCAGGTCGGGCACGTGCTCGGCCAAGAGCGCCCCGTCGATACGACCGAGGTGTCCCTGCCAACCGGATTGGGCCGCCCCGGGTGCGGTCATCGTCGGCACGAAGGTGATGTCGGGATTCGCGGCCGACAAAGCTGTGAACTCGTCGAGGTAGGCCGCGTCGGCCGGCGTCTTGTTCGAGTAGAAAAGGGTGATCTTGTGCCCGGTGTGATCGTGGTCGGCCTGCAGCAGGATGCTGCGGGCGGGGGTGACTCCCACCCCGCCGGTCATGAACACCGCGGGCCGGGCCGCCTTGCGGTGCAGTACGAACGAGCCGTAAGGCGCGTCCAGCTCCACCTCGGCGCCGACCGGCAGCTTCTGCACGACCCGCTTGAACGCCGTGTCACGCAGCCTGATGGTGCAGGCCAGGTGATCTTCGAACGGCGCGCTCGAAAACGTGAACTCTCGTGTGTCGCCCTCGGCGTCGGTCTCGGTGGGCTCAAGCAGGGTGTAGTCCGCGTATTGCCCTGCTCGGAACTCGAACCCCTCCGGTTTTTCGAACCGAAGCACGATCGTGTTCCGCGCGACCTCCTGCCTCTCCAACAGCTTCACCCTGGGCAACGACATATCGGGCACCAGAAACCCATCCTTCCTCGTCTTCGACACGGCGCATCTCGGCACCTTCCGGCCGGCGGAATCCTCCTCCCGGGCCGCGGGCCTCGATCCGGCGGCACCGAGCCCCCGCGCGACGCCGCCCGGCCATCCGGGCAGGCTCCGCCCGCTACATCTCGGGCCTGGCGGCGAGCCGTGTCCTGGCGTAGTGGCGTTGCGCCTTCAGCCGGTTGCCGCAGCGCGCCATCGAACACCAACGCCGGCGGCCGCCCGGGTCAAAGAAATAGAGCACACACGAGGGGTTGCCGCACTTCCGGATGCCGTCCGGGGCCGCCTGCAGGAGCCGCACGTAGTCGTCGGCCGCCAGCCAGGCCGGCCGCCACGCCTCGTCGGGGAACATCGGGATGTCGCGGACGCGGCCGGCCTCGAGGCTGCGCACGATCACCGCGTGGGCGAGAACCTCGTTCACACCGTCTTGCGCCCGAGCCTCACCCTCGAACGCCCGGCGCAACACCGCCCGGGTGTGCAACAAGGCGGCACGCATCCGCTCCAGCACGCCGCCCGGCTCCCCCGACGGGTCGCCGGCCCCCTCGGCGGGGCGGCGGAGGGGCGAGTCCAGCCCCCTCTCGCGCAGCCACTGGGTGAGCCCCGCCGGGGTCGCCAAGAGATCCTCGTCGCCCGCGTCGCCGTGCCAGCGGGTATCGACGAGGTCCACGGCAAGAGGCTCGCCGACCAGGGGTCGTTCCATGCCTCTATCTAACCACTCCGCGGCACTAAGGGGTTAGTATCTAAGCGATGGGTCCGGTATAAACCGGCCAGCCTATCCTTATCGTGCTTCTGAGATGGTTAGGGGCACGGCTATGAGGGCATCCCAGACGCCCGGAAAGGCAATGATGAGCACAAGCACGGCAACACCGACGCTGACCTCGCTGAAGACCGGTCATATCGGGTTGAACGTCACCGACCTGGAACGATCCCAGGCCTTCTACGAGCGACTCCTGGGCCTCAGCGTCGCGGCGGAAGGCAGCGACGATGATCGGCGCTGGGTCTTCCTGGGCCGCGACGGGGCGCTGGTCGTGACTTTGTTCCAGCAGAGCAAGGGCACGTTCAGCACGTCGACGCCGGGCCTGCACCACCTCTCGTTCCAGGTCGAAGACATGGAGCAGGTGCACGCGGCCGAGGCGATCGCCCACGAACTGGGGGCGCCGTTCTTCCACGAGAGCGTCGTCGCACATTCGGAGGGGTCGAGTTCGGGCGGCATCTTTTTCGCCGACCCCGACGGCATCCGCCTCGAGGTTTACGCACCCCACGGGGCAGAAGACGCCCCGGCACCCAGCGGTGAGGCACCGACCTGCGGGTTCTTCTGATCCACCATGCCGCAGATCGTCTCTAACACGCACATCGGAAGAAGAACGCGATGAGCGGATCATTCCACTCGGGTGAGCTTGAGGTACAGCGCAGGGCCGGCCGGAGTTCCGGTGCGGTCATACGCAGTTCCATTCCAGAGATCGCGGCAGAGTTCCTCGTCTCGCGGCCGGCGCGTGTCATCGCCGGCCGCGACGGCGAGGGGCGCATGTGGGCCACCATGCTGACGGGTGAGCCGGGATTCATGCAGACCCCCGACCCGCGCGTCATGGTGGTGCACGCCGAGCCGCGGCCCGACGACCCCCTCGCGCCGCTCCTTGCCCAGGGCGGCGAGGTCGGC
>DASTNL010000006.1:0-2760 GCA_035720905.1 Microbacteriaceae bacterium | reverse complement strand
GAGGGTGCCTGGGCGCCGGAGAGCACCGTCGCGACCATCTGCAGGGTTCCGCGTCGGTGGTCGATCACGACGAGATCGGAGACGAAACACATCGCCTGCCCGGGCACGTCGTAATCCGCCGGCGGCCCGCCGGGCAGCCTCTCGAGCTGTCGCACCGCCTCCCAGCCGATGTGGCCGACGAGCCCGCCGGTCAGCGGAGGCAGGCCGGCGGCCCGCGGCGTGTGCCATCTCTCGTGCATGCGGGCGAGGGCGTCGAGCGGCGCCCGGGGCGCGTCGGCGCCCAGGGCGGCCTCGGCGCCGAGGCCGTAGTCGAGCCACACGGCACGGTCGCCGTCTTGGGTGAGCACGCCGAACGAGGCGACGCCGACGAACGAGAACCTGGACCAGATGCCGCCCTGCTCGGCCGACTCCAAGAGGAACGTGCCGGGCCGGCCGTGCGCCAGCTTGCGGTAGACCCCGGTCGGCGTCTCGGCGTCGGCGAAAAGCTCGCGGGTGACGGGGATCACGCGATGGCCGGCGAACAGGCCGTCGAACGCTGCCCTGGTCATCGTCCCCTCGCCGGCAAAAGCCGGAGGGGCGCCGGCGGCGGGCTTCGTCGTCTGGGCGTCGGTCATGGCGTCGTCGTGTCCTTCGTGTCGGGCAGCACCACGGGTTGCAGTGGGTCGACGTCGAAGCAGCTGTGCGCGCCGGTGTGGCAGGCCGCCCCGATCTGCTCGACCCTGACGAGGAGCGTGTCGCCGTCGCAGTCGAGCGCGGCGCCGCGTACGTACTGCCGGTGCCCTGACGTGTCGCCCTTACGCCAGTACTCCTGGCGGGAGCGGGACCAGAAGGTGACCCGCCCGGTCGTCATGGTGCGGCGGAACGCCTCGCGATCCATCCAGCCCATCATGAGCACTTCGCCGCTGTCCCACTGTTGAATGATGGCCGGGACCAGCCCGTCGGCGCCGAAGCGGATGCGTTCGGCCGCCCCGGCGACCGTGTCGACCCTGTCGTCGGTCACGAGCGGACCTCCACCCCTGCTTGACGTAGCGCGTCCTTGACCTCGCCGATGCGCACCGCACCGGAATGGAAGATGCTGGCCGCCAGCACCGCGTCGGCGCCGGCGGCGACGGCCGGCGGAAAATCGGCCGCCCGGCCCGCACCGCCCGACGCTATGACAGGCACGGTGCTGAGCCGGCGCACGGCTGCCACAAGCTCCAGGTCGAAACCGTCGCGGGTGCCGTCGGCGTCGATCGAGTTGACGAGAAGCTCCCCCGCGCCGGCGTCGATGGCCCGGCGCGCCCACTCCAGCGCGTCAATACCGGTACGGGTGCGGCCGCCGTGCGTCGTGACGACGAACCCGGAGGCAGTCTCGGTATCGCGCGTGATATCGAGAGAGAGCACCAAGACCTGTGAGCCGTAGCGGGCGGCGATCTCTTCGATCAGCGCGGGCCGGGCTATCGCGGCGCTGTTGACGCCCACCTTGTCGGCGCCCGAGGCGAGCAGGCGCGCCACGTCGTCGACGCTGCGCACCCCGCCGCCGACCGTGAGCGGGATGAAGACCTGTTCCGCGGTGGCCCGGACGACGTCGTACATCGTGTCGCGCCCGTCCACCGTCGCCGTCACGTCGAGGAAGGTGATCTCGTCGGCTCCCTCGGAGCCGTAGCGGCGGGCCAGCTCCACGGGGTCGCCGGCATCCCGCAAGTGGGCGAAGTTGACGCCTTTGACCACCCGGCCGCCCGACACGTCGAGGCAGGGGATGACACGTGTCGCCAGCGTCACGGTCACATCCTTGCAGCGTGGATCGGCGTCACGAGAATCGCCCTGGCACCGAGATCGTACAGGTCGTCCATGACGTCGTTGGTCTTCTCCCGCGACACCATGGCGCGCACCGCGACCCACCCGGCGTCGCGCAACGGTGAGACCGTCGGCGACTCACTGCCGGGGGTCAGCGCGACGGCCTGCTCCAAGAGGTCTGCCGGCAGGTCGTATTCGATGAGGACGAAACGCCGGGCCACGATGACACCGTCGAGGCGGCGCTTCAACGTGGCGAGCCCTTCGGGGCGGTGCCCGTTGCCGATCAGCACCGCCTCGGAGTCGAGGATGACCGGGCCGAAGATGCGAAGGCCCTGTTTGCGCAGCGTCGCCCCGGTCTGCACGACGTCGGCCACCGCGTCGGCCACGCCGAGCCGCACGGCGGACTCGACCGCCCCGTCGAGAGTCACGAGGCGCACCGTGACACCGTGGTCGGTGAGGTACCGGCCGACGAGGCCCGGGTAGCTCGTCGCGACCCGCGTGCCGTTCAGGTCTGCCGGCTCCTGGAAGGCGTCGGCCGGCCCCGCGAAACGAAACTGCGAACGACCGAAACCGAGCGCGTCCAGCTCGATCGCCGACGAGCCGGAGTCGAGCAGCAGATCACGGCCCGTGATGCCGACGTCGAGTGCGCCGCCGCCGACATAGGTGGCGATGTCACGCGGCCTCAAATAGAAAAACTCTGCGTCGTTGGCCGGGTCGGCCACGATCAGGTCTTTCGTATCGTTCCGGCCGTGGTACCCGGCCTCGGCGAGCATCTGTGCCGCGGTCTGCGCGAGTATGCCCTTGTTGGGCACGGCGATTCTGATCATCGGGTCTCAGGTCTCTTTCGGGTCGGGTCGGGTGTGGCAGGTCTCAGAGATAGCGCCACACGTCTTCCAGCGAAAGGCCCCGGTCGATCATCATGACTTGGACGTGGTAGAGCAGTTGCGAGATCTCTTCGGCCGTGCGCTCGCGGCCCTCGTGCTC
>DASTNL010000005.1:0-2705 GCA_035720905.1 Microbacteriaceae bacterium | reverse complement strand
CGACCACGCCCGACTCCATCGCCTGGCGGATGCCCTTTTCGACCGCCGGCATGAAGTTGCTCGGGATCGTGCCGCCCTTGACCTGGTCGACGAACTCGAAGCCCGCCCCGCGCGGCAACGGCTCGACCTTGAGGAAGACCTCGCCGAACTGCCCGGCGCCGCCGGTCTGCTTCTTGTGCCGGTGGTGGCCTTCGGCGTTGGCCGCGATCGTCTCGCGGTAGGCGATGCGCGGCGGGCGCGTGTTGACCTCGCAGTGGTGCACCTCGGTCAGCCGCTCGAGCAGCGTGCGCAGGTGCAGTTCGCCCAGCCCGTAGACGACGGTCTCGTTGGTGGCGACGACGTGCTCGACCTTCAGGCACGGGTCCTCGTCGACCAGCTTCTGCAGGATGTCCCACAGGCGCTGCTCGTCGCCGCGCCGTTTGGGCTCGATCGCCAGGCCGTGCACCGGCTCGGGGAACCCGAGCGGCTTCAGGTGGATGTGGTCGTCCTCGGCGGCGTCGTGCAGCACCGCGTCGAAGTGCATCTCGTCGACCTTGGCGACGGCGCAGATGTCGCCCGGCACGGCGCGCGGCACCTCGACGTGCTCGCGGCCCTGCAGCATGAACAGGTGGCCGACCTTGAACGGCTTGCGGCCGTCGCCGATGTAAAGCTGGCTGTCCTTGGTGACCGTGCCCTGGTGGATGCGGAAGATGCCCATCTTGCCGACGTACGGGTCCTGGGTGACCTTGAACACGTGCGCCAGCACGTGCCTGGCCGGGTCGGGCTCGGCCGTCAGCGGCCGGGCCTCGGCGCCTTCGCCCTTCAGGAACTGCGGCGGGTTGCCCTCGGTCGGGTTGGGCAGCAGCTTGACGATCACGTCGAGCAGCTCGGCGATGCCGGCGCCGTTGCGCGCCGAGGTGAACACGATCGGGATCAGGTGCCCTTCGCGCAGCGCCTGCTCGAGCGGCGCGTGCAGCTCGGTGGGGTCGACGTCGCCGTCGTTGAGGTAGCGCTCGACGAAGTCGGGATCGACCTCGACCACCTGCTCGACCAGCGCACGGTGCGCCTGCTCGACCGACGAGAAGTCGGCTTCGTGGCCGCTCGGCGCCTGCGGGTTGAAGAAGCAGTCGACCACCTCGCTGCCGCCGGCGGCCGGCAGGTTGAGCGGCAGGCACTCGCGCCCGAACGTCGCCTGGATCTGGGCCACCAGGCCGGCCAGGTCGACGCCCTGGGCGTCGATCTTGTTGACGACGACGATGCGGTCGAGCCCGCGCTGCGCGGCCCACTGCATCATGCGCTCGCTCATCATCTCGATGCCGGTGGCTGCGTTGATCACCACCGCCGCGGTCTCGACCGCCTCCAGCGCCGTCAGCGACTGGCCCAGGAAGTCGGGATAGCCGGGCGTGTCGAGCAGGTGCACCCGCGTCTCGGCGTGCACGAGGTGCATCAGCGACGAGTTGAGTGAGTGCTGGGCCTTGCGCTCCAGCGGGTCGAAGTCGCTCACCGTGCTGCCGCGCTCGAGGCTGCCGGGCGCGCCGATCGCTCCCGCCCTGACCAGCAGCGCCTCGGCGAGGCTGGTCTTGCCGGCGGCGGCCTGGCCGACCAGGGCCAGTGTGCGGATCGCCGCGACGGCGGGGTTCACGGTCGAAGGCATGGACGGGTCTCCTCGGAGTTGGCTCTCGCGTCGAGGGTACGGGATGCGCGACGGGCGCACAAGCCGAGGTGGCTCGCCCCCGCCGACGCGTCCGCGCCCGGTGCTTCCCCCTCTCTTCGCCTCGCGGGCATGCGGCTTGCCCGGGGCAGGCCGCGGCTCCCGAAGCCGTTTCCTGCCACGCTTTCTGGACCGAGCGAGACCACCATGACTTCCACGCGTACCTTGCAGCTCCTGTTTCTGAGTGCCGCCGTCGCCGGCCTGTCGGCCTGCGGCGGGGGCGGCGGCAGCGACGCCGCGACGACCGGTGCACCGGCGCCGGCGCCCGCGCCCGGCAGCCCGCCCCCGCCCGCGCCGGCCCCCACCTCCTCGGGCCTGCCCGCGGCCACGGCGAGCCTGTCGCAGTCGGCCAGCACCGCGGCCGGCCTCGCGGCCAAGGCGGCCGATGTCTACAAGAAGTCCGCCGGGGCCGCGGCGGCGGTCGCGCTCGGCGGCGCCGCCCCCGTCGCCGGTTCGACCAGCGTCGCCTGCCCGGGCGGCGGCAGCGTCGCCTACAGCGGCCCGGCGACCGGCATGACCGCCACCTACAACGCCTGCGTGCTGGGCGTGCACACGTTCGCCGGCAGCGCGACCGTCTCCTACGTCGCCAGCGGCTCGACGGTGCAGAGCTACGTCATCGACTACAGCAACGGCGGCGTCAACGTGAGCGCGCCCAACGGCTTCGGCGCGACGCTGACCGGGCGCACGAGCTGCGACTCGTCCAGCGGCTCGCGGCTGTGCGTGGCCGACTACCAGAACGTGCGCTGGGGCAACGACTTCGAATACGACTACGCCGGCAACCTCGCCAACGGCAGCACGGCCTGCGACTGCACGGCCTCGCAGATCGTGCTGGTGCAGGCCGCCAACCTCGCTGCGACCTCGGGCGTCGCCAACGTCACCGGGGCCAGCGGCTCGGCGGTCGTTACCCGCACCTCGGCGACCGCCTTCACGGTCAACCTGACCGCCGGCGGGGTGACCGTCAGCTACCCTGTCACCGTCACGTCGCCCTGACCGTCGGGCGTCGGCACGGGCCTAC
>DASTNL010000004.1:0-2183 GCA_035720905.1 Microbacteriaceae bacterium | reverse complement strand
AAGCCGGATTGCCGATGCGGATCGCGCTCGCGATGGTCTCGGGGTTCGCCACCGGCTCGCCACGCACGATCGGCGCGCTGCCGGCAGCCTGGAACCCGAACATCCGCGGCAGCTTCGTCGTGCGCCCGGCGGCGAGGTCTTCCCGATAGCCTCGCGTGTAAGCCGTGTAATTGCCGGCGTTGCCGACGGGCAGGATGTGAAAGTCGGGGGCGTCGCCCAAGACGTCGACGATCTCGAACGCGGCCGTCTTCTGCCCCTCGATGCGATCCGGGTTGATCGAGTTGACGAGGTGCACCGGGTAGTTTGCCGACAGCTCGCGAGCGATCTCGAGGCAGTCGTCGAAATTGCCCTGCACCTGCAGCAGGCGGGCGCCGTGTGCGATCGCCTGGCTCAGCTTGCCCATGGCGATCTTGCCTTCGGGCACGAGGACGACCGCGGTGATCCCGGCATAGGCGGCATAGGCGGCCGCCGACGCGGAGGTGTTGCCGGTAGAGGCGCAGATGACGACCTTCGCGCCGCGCTCGACCGCCTTGGAGACCGCCATCGTCATGCCGCGATCTTTGAACGATCCGGTCGGGTTGGCGCCCTCGAACTTGACCCAGACGTCCATGCCCGTGCGCTCCGAGAGAGCGGGGGCCGCCACGAGCGGGGTGCCACCCTCGCCGAGGCTGATGATGGGGGTGGCTTCGGTGACGTCGAGGCGGTCCCCGTACTCCCGGAGCACGCCCCGCCACTGGCGGCTGACACGTTCAGACATCAATCAGGATCCTTCGACTCTCAACACGGATGTCACCGATAGCACGACCTCGTCGCCGGTCAAGGCACGCACGATCGAGGCCAGCGCGGATTCGGCTGCGGTATGGGTTTCGATAACTAGCGTAGCCGTGGCCGGCCCGGCCTCCTCGCCGCCCGGCCGACGGGCCTCGCTCGCGGACTGCCGCATCGCCTCGACGGAGACGCCGGCCCGGCTGATCACCCGCGCGACGCGGGCCAAGACGCCGGGTCGGTCGATGACCTCCAACGTCACCTGATACCGGGTTATCGCCCGGCCGACGGGCAGCACCGGCAGCGCGGCATGGGTGGATTCGATGAGCCCCGGCCCGCCGGCCACGTGCCGCCGGGCGACGGAGACGAGATCGCCCAAGACCGCCGAAGCGGTCTCCACGCCGCCGGCGCCCGCGCCGTAGAACATCAGGTCGCCCGCGGCGGCGGCCTCGACGAACACGGCATTGTACGCGCCGTGCACCGCCGCGAGCGGGTGCCTGGCCGGCACAAGAGCCGGGTAGACCCGCACCGAGACGCCCGCCTCCCCCTCGCTGGAGCGCTCGATCCGCTCGCAGATCGCCAGAAGCTTGATGACGTAGCCGGCGGCGATGGCCGCCTCGACCTGCGCCCGGGTGACCCCGGTGATCCCCTCCCGGTAGACGGACCCCAAGGGGATTTTCGTGTGGAAGGCGAGCCCCGCGAGGATCGCGGCCTTCTGCGCCGCGTCGTAGCCCTCGACGTCGGCCGTCGGGTCGGCCTCGGCGTAGCCGAGCGCCTGTGCCTCGGCCAGGACGTCGGCGTAGTCGGCGCCGTTCTCGTCCATCGCGGAGAGGATGAAGTTGGTGGTGCCGTTGACGATGCCCAGGACGCGGCGGACCTTGTCGCCCGCGAGGCTGTCGCGCAGCGGGCGCAGCAGCGGGATGGCGCCCGCGACCGAGGCCTCGTAGTACAGGTCGACGCCGTGCTTCTCCGCGGCGGCGTGCAGGGTCGCGCCGTCCTCGGCGAGCAGGGCCTTGTTGGCCGTGACGATCGACGAGCCGGCCGCCATCGCGGCCAGGATCAACGAGCGCGCCGGCTCGATTCCGCCGAGCACCTCGACGACGACGTCGGCGCCGCTGGCGGCGAGGCCCTCGATGTCGTCGGTCAGCAGGTCCTGGTCGATGCCCTCGCGCGGCCGCACCGTGTCGCGCACGCCGACACCGACGAGGCGCAGCGGGGCACCCGCCCGCGCGGCGAGGTCGTCGGCGCTCTCGTGGAGCAGCCGTGCCACCTGGCTGCCCACCGTGCCGCCGCCGAGCAGGGCGACGGTCAGCTCGCGGCGGCCCGCGTCGGGCGGCGTGGTCGGGGTGGTCATGGGGTTCCCTCCGAGGTCGTGCGCCTAGCGTGCCACCCGGCGGCCTGCCGCCACCCGGCAGGTC
>DASTNL010000003.1:0-9128 GCA_035720905.1 Microbacteriaceae bacterium | reverse complement strand
AGCCGGGGCGACCGCCTCGTAGTCGAGCCCGCGGCGGGCCGCGACCGTGCGCGGCTCTTCGAGCTGGTGCAGCGCGGCGATCGTGGCGTGCACAATATTGATGGTGTTCGACGAGCCCAGCGACTTGCTGAGCACGTCGTGGATGCCGGCGCACTCCAGGACGGCACGAACCGGGCCGCCGGCGATGACGCCGGTTCCCGCGGCCGCCGGCCGAAGAAGCACGACGCCCGCCGCCGCCTCGCCTTGCACCGGGTGCGGGATCGTCTTCTCGAGGCGCGGAACGCGGAAGAAGTTCTTCTTCGCCTCTTCGACCCCCTTCGAGATCGCCAGCGGCACCTCGCGGGCCTTGCCGTAGCCGACCCCGACGGTGCCGTCGCCGTCGCCGACGACGACGAGGGCCGTGAAGCTGAAGCGCCGGCCGCCCTTCACAACCTTGGAGACGCGGTTGATCGTCACGACGCGCTCCAAGAACTGGTTGCGGTCGTCGCGGCCGCCCCGGCCGCCGCCGCCACGACGATCGCGGCCGCCCCGCTCCCGGCCGCCGCCACGACGCCCGTCACGTTCGCGGCTGTCACGCTGGCCGCCCTGCGCCGACGCGCCGGCCTCGGTGGAAGTGCTCGTATCGGACACGTTCTGTTCCTTGTTCGTCTCGGTGCTCACAGGTTCAGGCCCCCTTCCCTGGCGCCCTCCGCGACGGCCGCGACGCGGCCCGCATATTTCGCCCCGCCGCGATCGAAGACGACGTCTGCGATGCCGGCGGCCTTGGCACGCTCGGCGACGAGTTCGCCTACGCGGTGCGCCTTCGCGGTCTTGTCACCCTCAAAAGAGCGCAGTCCGGCCTCCATCGTCGACCCGGAGGCCAGGGTGCGCCCGGCGCCGTCGTCGATGACTTGCACGAAGACGTGTCGACTGGAGCGGGTGACGACCAGACGTGGCCTGGAGTTGGTCCCCTGAACCTTCTTGCGCAGCCGGGCGTGCCGACGCCCGCGCGCCGCGGCCCTGCTGGTTCCTCTGTTGTTGGACACTTACTTACCAGCCTTTCCGGCCTTGCGACGCACGACCTCGCCGGCGTATCGGATGCCCTTGCCCTTGTACGGCTCCGGTTTGCGGATCTTGCGAATGTTCGCCGCGGCCTCACCCACCGCCTGCTTGTCGATGCCGCTGACGGTGAGCTTCGTGTTGCCCTCGACGGTCAGGGTGATGCCGGCGGGCGGCTCGACGACCACGGGGTGCGAGAAGCCGAGCGCGAACTCGACCGAGGCGCCCTTCTGGGCGACGCGGTAGCCCGTACCGACGATCTCAAGGCCTTTGGTATAGCCCTGCGTGACGCCCAGGATGTTGTTGTGGATGAGGGTGCGGGTGAGGCCGTGCAAGGCGCGGGACTCGCGCTCGTCGTCGGGGCGGGTGACGAGCACCTGGCCCTCGGCGACCGCGACCTCGATCGGGCTCGCGACGGCGAGCGTCAACTCACCCTTGGGCCCCGTGACGGTGACCGTGCGCCCGTCGAGCTTCACCTGAACGCCGGCGGGAATGTCGATGGGAAGTCTTCCGATACGTGACATGACGGATCACCACACGTAGGCGAGGACTTCCCCACCCACGCCCTTCTGTTCGGCTTGCCGGTCGGTGAGGAGCCCCGACGAGGTGGAGAGCAGCGCGACGCCGAGCCCGCCGAGCACCTTCGGCAACTCCGTCGACTTCGCATACACCCGCAGCCCCGGCTTCGAAACGCGCCGAATGCCCGAGATGGAACGCTCGCGGTTCGGGCCGAACTTGAGCGTGAGCGTCAAGGTCTTGCCGACGCGGGCGTCACTGACGGCCCAGTCGGCGATGTATCCTTCGGTCTTCAAGATGCCGGCGATGTTCGCCTTGAGCTTCGAATGAGGCATGGCCACGGTGTCGTGGTAGGCCGTGTTCGCGTTGCGCAGTCTGGTCAGCATGTCCGCGACCGGATCTGTCATTGTCATGAATGGTTTCCTTCGTTCATCAGGTTTCGACAGCCTTTACAAGAGTGCCGACTGTGATAAATCTCGCCCGGCCGGAGGCTTGCCCCGCGACCGGCCGTCGTGCACGGCCCCTAGCCCGCGTTCGGGGTGTTCGAGGTGAAGGGGAATCCGAGTGCTCGCAGAAGCGCCCGGCCCTCGTCGTCGGTCTTCGCGCTCGTGACGACCGTGATGCCGAAGCCGCGCACCCGGTCGATCTTGTCTTGATCGATCTCGTGGAACACGCTTTGCTCGGTCAGGCCGAACGTGTAGTTGCCTCGCCCGTCGAACTGCCGGTCGCTCAGCCCGCGGAAGTCACGGATGCGGGGCAGGGCGAGCGAGAGCAGACGGTCGAGGAACTCCCACGCCCGGTTGCCGCGCAACGTGACATGCGCCCCGATCGGCTGGCCCTCCCGCAGCTTGAACTGCGCAATGGACTTGCGGGCCTTCGTCACCTGAGGCTTCTGACCGGTGATGAGGGCGAGGTCGTTGACCGCGCCATCCATCACCTTGCTGTCGCGCGCCGCGTCGCCCACGCCCGTGTTGACGATGATCTTCACGAGGCCCGGCACCTGGTGCACGTTCGTGTAGCCGAAGTCCTTCGTCAACTGCGCGACGATCTCGTCGGCGTATCTCTTCTTCAGGCGCGGCTGGGGCGCCGTCGTCGTGGCCGTGTCGCTCATTTACAGGTCCTTACCTGACTTTTTCGCGTAGCGGGTGCGAACCGTCTTCGCGACGCCGTCTTTCACGACGGTCTCGATGCGGAAGCCGACCTTCGTCGGCTTCTTCGTCTCGGGGTCGACGAGGGCGATGTTGGAGACATGGATGGGTGCCTCCACCTTCTCGATCCCACCGGTCTTCGTGCCGCCCTGCGACTGGCCGAGCTTGGTGTGCCGTGTGACGAAGTGGATGCCCTCGACGATGACACGGTTCCGGCCCGGCAGCACCTGGATCACACGACCCTGCTTGCCTCGATCCCCGCCACGCGCCTGAGTCGCGCCGGTGATGACCTGGACGAGATCGCCCTTCTTGATCTTATTGGCCATGGCCTTAGATAACCTCCGGTGCCAGCGAGATGATCTTCATGAACTTCCGATCCCGCAATTCCCGGCCGACCGGCCCGAAGATGCGGGTGCCGCGCGGGTCTCCGTCGCTCTTCAAGAGGACCGCCGCGTTCTCGTCGAACCTGATATAGGAGCCGTCGGCGCGCCTCGTCGGCTTGACGGTGCGCACGATGACCGCCTTCACGACATCGCCGCGTTTGACGTTGCCGCCGGGGATCGCATCTTTGACCGTGGCGACGATGATGTCGCCGAGCCCGCCGTAACGGCGTTTCGAGCCGCCGAGAACGCGGATGGTCAGGAGCTCCTTGGTGCCGGTGTTGTCGGCCACCTTGACTCGTGATTCCTGCTGAAGCATGTTGTGTCCTTCTATCGAAGTGGGTGTCGTCCCGTTCCGGGTGCGGCGCCTACTTCGCCTTCTCCAGAATCTCGACGAGACGCCAGCGCTTGGTGGCGCTGAGCGGCCGTGTCTCGCTGATCACGACGAGATCGCCGACGCCGGCGGAGTTCTGGGCGTCGTGCACCTTGACTTTCGAGGTGCGGCGGATGATCTTGCCGTACAACGCGTGCCTCTTGCGGTCTTCGACCTCGACCGTGATGGTCTTGTCCATCTTGTCGCCGACGACGTAGCCACGACGAACCTTGCGGTAGCCGCGGGCCGCGGGCGCCGCCTCTTCGGTAACAGCCATGAGCTAGGCCTCCTTCGTTTCTGCCTCGTCGGCGGGCACGGCCTTCTCTTCAGCCGCGGCCTTGTCGGCCTTCTTGCTTCTCTTGGGCTTCGCCTCGGCCGGCGTCGGCGTGGCGCGGATGCCGAGCTCGCGTTCCCTGATCACGGTGTAGATGCGGGCGATGTCGCGCTTGACGGCACGGATGCGGCCGTGGCTCTCCAGCTGGCCGGTCGCCGCCTGGAAGCGTAGGTTGAAGAGCTCTTCCCTGGCCTTCTTCAATTCATCGGTGAGACGTTCGTTGTCGAAGGTCTCCAGCTCGTCGGGAGCAAGTTCCTTAGAACCGATCATTACGCGTCGCCTTCCTCACGCTGGATGATCCGTGCCTTCAAGGGCAGCTTGTGGATGGCGCGGGTGAGCGCCTCGCGTGCGACGTCCTCGCCGACACCGCTCAGCTCGAACAACACCCGGCCGGGCTTGACGCTCGCGACCCACCATTCCGGGGAGCCCTTGCCGCTACCCATACGGGTCTCGGCCGGCTTCTTGGTGATGGGGCGGTCAGGATAGACGTTGATCCACACCTTGCCGCCCCGCTTGATGTAGCGGGTCATCGCGATGCGAGCCGACTCTATCTGCCGGTTGGTGACGTAGGCGCCGGTGAGCGCCTGAATGCCGTAGTCGCCGAAGACGACGCGGGTGCCGCCCGACGCCTGCCCGCGGCGGCGCGGGTGGTGCTGCTTACGGTACTTGACTCTGCGTGGGATCAGCATGATTACGCCGTGGCTCCTTCTGAGACGGGCGCGGCATCGGCCTGCGGTGCCGCTGAACGGCCGCGGCGCTCCCCGCCCTGCCGCTCGGGCCTGCCGGAGCGGCGGCTCGCCTGCTCGCGGGCAAGCTCCTTGTTCGTGATATCGCCCTTGTAGATCCATACCTTCACACCGATGCGGCCGAAGGTCGTGCGGGCCTCGTAGAAGCCGTAGTCGATGTTGGCCCGCAGGGTGTGCAACGGCACGCGGCCGTCACGGTAGAACTCGCTGCGGCTCATCTCCGCCCCGCCGAGGCGCCCGGAGACCTGGATGCGCACGCCCTTGGCCCCGGCGCGCTGCGCGCCTTGCAAACCCTTGCGCATCGCGCGGCGGAAGGCGACGCGGGCGCTCAACTGCTCCGCCACGCCCTGGGCGACCAACTGAGCGTCGGCCTCCGGGTTCTTCACCTCGAGAATGTTCAACTGAATCTGCTTGCCGGTCAGCTTCTCGAGCTCGCTGCGAATGCGCTCCGCCTCGACGCCCCGGCGGCCGATGACGATGCCCGGCCGCGCCGTGTGGATGTCGACGCGGACCCGGTCTTTGGTGCGCTCCAGGTCGATGCGGGAGATGCCGGCCCTATCGAGGCTCTTCTGCAGCATCTGGCGGATGCGCACGTCTTCTGCCACATAGTCGGCGTAGCGCTGCCCCGGCTTCGTGCTGTCGGCAAACCAGCGGGAACGGTGATCGGTGGTGATGCCGAGCCGGAAGCCGTAAGGATTGATCTTCTGGCCCATTACTTCGTCCCCTCGTCAGGCGTTGCCAGTTCGACGGTGATATGACTCGTGCGCTTCAAGACTTTGAACGCACGGCCCTGTGCCCGGGGCTGGAAACGCTTGAGCGTCTGCCCTTCGTCGACGTAGATCTTGCGCACGTAGAGCGTGCTCTCGTCGAGATAGGCGTTCGCCGCGTCGGCCTTCACGTGGGCATTCGCGATCGCCGAGGCGACCAGCTTGTACAGGGGCTCGCTGGCGCCTTGCTGCGCGAACTTCAGAATGGCCAGCGCCTCTTGCGCCTTCCTGCCACGGATCATGTTGACGACGCGACGGGCCTTCTGAGGGGTCACGCGGATGTGTCGCAACCTGGCGATCGACTCCACCATTTCTTCCTCCTTACGTCGCCGCGTCAGCGGCGACGGCCCTTCTTGTCGTCTTTCACGTGACCGCGGAAGGTCCGGGTCGGCGCGAACTCGCCCAGCTTGTGGCCGACCATCGCCTCCGTGATGAACACCGGGATGTGCCGGCGCCCGTCGTGCACCGCGATCGTGTGGCCGAGCATCGCCGGCACCACCATCGAACGGCGCGACCAGGTCTTGATCACGTTCTTGCTCTTCGCCTCGTTCGCCGCGACGACCTTGCGAAGCAGGTGCTCGTCGACGAAGGGGCCTTTTTTAAGACTGCGTGGCATCGTGCGTTCCTTTTCCCTCGCCTACTTGCGCTTCTTGCCGGTGGGCCGGCGACGAACAATGAGCTTGTCGCTCTCTTTGTTCGGATGGCGCGTGCGGCCTTCGGGCTGGCCCCAGGGGCTCACCGGGTGACGGCCGCCCGACGTGCGGCCCTCGCCGCCGCCGTGCGGGTGGTCCACCGGATTCATGACGACGCCGCGCACCGTGGGGCGAACGCCCTTCCAGCGGCTGCGGCCCGCCTTGCCCCAGTTGATGTTCGACTGCTCGGCATTGCCCACCTCGCCGATAGAGGCACGGCAACGGGCGTCGACGTTGCGGATCTCACCGGAGGGCAGGCGCAACTGCGCGTACGGGCCCTCTTTCGCCACGAGCCGCACCGAGGTGCCGGCCGAACGGGCGAGCTTCGCGCCGCCGCCCGGCTTCAGCTCGATAGCGTGCACGACGGTGCCGGTGGGGATGTTGCGCAAGGGCAGGTTGTTGCCCGGCTTGATGTCGGCGCCCGAACCCGACTCCACCACGTCACCCTGCCGCAGGCCGTCGGGGGCGAGGATGTAGCGCTTCGTGCCGTCGACGAAATGCAGTAGCGCGATGCGCGCCGTCCGGTTCGGGTCGTATTCGATGTGCGCGACCTTGGCGTTGACGCCGTCTTTGTCGCTGCGACGAAAGTCGATCAGCCGGTACTGACGCTTGTGCCCACCGCCGATGTGCCGGGTCGTGATGCGACCCTGGTTGTTGCGCCCGCCGGTCTTCGGCAACGGCCGCACGAGCGACTTCTCGGGGCGGGAGCGGGTGATCTCCGCGAAGTCGGCAACGGACGAGCCGCGCCGACCGGGGGTCGTCGGCTTGTATTTGCGAATTGCCATCGTTTTCCTCTACCTACACTCGATCAGCCGACGGACGTGAAGATGTCGATCGTGCCGGACTTCAGCGTGACGATCGCCCGCTTCGTGTCCTTGCGGCGGCCGATGCCGAACCGGGTGCGTTGCTTCTTGCCCCGCCGGTTCAGCGTGTTGACGGCGGCCACCTTGACACTGAAGATCTTCTCGATCGCGAGCTTGACCTCGGTCTTGTTGGCTCGCCGGTCGACGACGAACGTGTATTTGCCCTCGTCGATCAGGCCGTAGCTCTTCTCGGAGACGACGGGCGCCAGGATGATCTCGCGCGGGTCCTTGTTGACGGCGCTCATTTCTCGGCCTCCTTGGTCGGGGTCGCGGCACGCGTGGCGACGAACCCGTCAAACGCCGCCTTGGTGAAGACGATGTCGTCGGCCACGAGCACGTCGTAGGCGTTCAACTGGCCGAAGGTGAGGGTGTGAACCTGCGGGAGGTTACGCACGCTGCGATAGTCGACCTCTTCGCCGCGGCCCAGCACGACGAGCACCCGGGCGGAGTCGGCGACGGCGGCCAGAGTGGCCGCAGCAGCCTTCGTCGACGGGGTGTTGCCGGCGTTCAATTTCTCGACGACGTGGATGCGGCCGCCCCGGGCACGGTCGGAGAGTGCGCCGAACAGCGCAGCTGCGATCATCTTCTTGGGCGTTCGTTGCGCATAGCTGCGCGGCATCGGGCCGTGCACGATACCGCCGCCGGTCATCTGCGGCTCGCGGATGGAGCCCTGCCGGGCGTTTCCGGTGCCCTTCTGCTTGAAAGGCTTGCGCCCCGCGCCGGAGACCTCCCCACGGGTCTTGACCTTGTGGGTGCCCTGCCGGGCGGCGGCCAGCTGAGCCACGACGACCTGGTGGATCAGCGGAACGTTGGTCTGCGTGTCGAAGAGCGCCTCGGGCAGCTGGACGGCACCCGACTTGTTGCCTTGCACGTCGACGACGTCGATTGTGGCAGCCATTGCCTCACGCTCCCTTGATTGCGTTGCGGACGAAGACGAGACGGCCGCGGGCGCCGGGAACGGCACCCTTGACGAGGAGAAGGCCCTTCTCGGCGTCGACCGCCTGAAGGGTCAGGTTCAAGACGGTGACCCGGTTGCCGCCCATGCGGCCGGCCATGCGCCATCCCTTGAAGACGCGGCTGGGCGTCGAGGAGGCGCCGATCGAGCCCGGCTTGCGGTGGTTGCGGTGCGCGCCGTGCGAGGCGGAGACGCCGCCGAAGTTGTGGCGCTTGATCGTGCCCGCGAACCCCTTGCCCTTCGAGGTTCCGACGACGTCGACGAGTTCCCCGACGGTGAAGAGGCCTGCCGTCAGCTCTTGGCCCACCGTGTAGTTCGACGCGTCGTCGGTGCGCACCTCGGCGAGATGCCGGCGCGGCGGTAGCCCCGCCTTCGCGAAGTGGCCGGTGGTGGGCTTGTCGACGCGGCGCGGGTCGACCTGGCCGTATGCGATCTGCACGGCGCTGTAGCCGTCGGTCTCGGGCGTGCGCAGCTGCGTGACGACGTTGGTGCCGACCTCGATGACGGTGACGGGCACGACGCGGTTGTTCTCGTCCCACACCTGGGTCATGCCGAGCTTCGTGCCCAGCAGGCCCTTCGTGGTTCTGATCAGTCTCTCAGTCATGGTTCTGTATGCCTTCGGCCCGTCAGAGCTTGATCTCGATGTTGACGTCGGCCGGAAGGTCGAGGCGCATCAACGAGTCGACGGCCTTCGGGGTCGGGTCGATGATGTCGATGAGCCGCTTGTGCGTGCGCTTCTCGAAGTGCTCGCGGCTGTCCTTATATTTGTGCGGCGAGCGGATGACGCAGACCACGTTCTTCTCGGTGGGCAACGGCACCGGGCCGACCACCGTGGCACCGGCACGGGTGACGGTGTCGACGATCTTTCCCGCCGAGGTGTCAATGACCTCATGGTCGTACGACTTCAGGCGAATGCGGATCTTCTGTCCCGCCATGTCGGGCTCGCTCTCTTTCTCAGGCGTCATACGGCCAAGGCCGCATTGGACGCGCGTGGCGTTCGGCGGCTCGCGCCGCGTTCTCACCGCTGTTTTTCTATCAATGCCGGGCGCGACCACTCGCGCGCCCGGCCGGCCGATCGACGCGCGCCTCGCGGCGCGGACGCGAGCGATCGCGTCCGTCGAATGAGCCGGTGCCCCGCAAGGGTATGAATCGATATGGGGGCGTGCCCTCTGCCCGCGGCCTAACCGCACCCTCGCGGGCCGGCTATGCACTGCCTGGCAGTGATCCGCGCGCTACGCGATGCGACGCGCGCGAAATGTCGAACTAGACGAGTGTGCCACATCGCAAGGAACCGTGCAACCCGGGCGTGTCGCGTC
>DASTNL010000002.1:0-2576 GCA_035720905.1 Microbacteriaceae bacterium | reverse complement strand
TCGGTGAGGGTCTCCTGGTAACCGGTCATCCCCGTCGCGAAAACGGCCTCGCCCAGCGTCTTCCCGAGCGCCCCGTATGCTCGGCCCTCGTAGCGCGTCCCGTCTTCTAAGACGAGGACCGCCGATGTCGTTTCAGCCGTGCTGATGCTCACGGATCTCCTTCTCGTTGTTACCGGCATTCGGCGCGTCGCCGGCGTCGCCCAGAACCTTCTCGTGGCGCCACGCGCCGCCCGGCAGGGCGGCCTCTGCCGCGGCCGCGATCGCCCGCACGACGAGCAGGTCGTCGCCCGGGCGCAACACGCGCAGGTAGCTGTCGGCCCGGGTGCGCCCGTCGCCGCAGATCCATTCGACGACCACCATGCCGTCCTTCTCCACGGCGCGGCCGAGCGCCCAACTCGCCTTGCCGATCGAGACGATCGAGGCGGCGGGCACGAAGACCTCGTCGGCGCCGACGAGGCGCAGAGCGATGCCCCCGTCGTGGACGGCCAGGTCGGCCCGGCCGGGGTAGGCGAGAGGGCCGATCGCGAGGCGTTCGAAAGGCTTGTCATGCAGGGTGGTCACGACGTAGCCGAGGTCGCTGAGGAAAAGTCGTTCCGCGCCGCGCATCCCCGGCTCCGTCAGTGCGGGCAGGAGGCCCGTCTCGCCATGCAGGCGATGACGCCACGCCACGACCATCCAGACGACGCAGGCCGCGAACGCGGCGGTGACGACGATGACCGAAACAGTTTCACCCATGCGAGGCCTCCGATGCCGAACGGGTGTGGCGCAGGTCGGTGAGCGTGCCCTCGTGCACGGTCTCGACGCCACGATGGAAGGTATACACGACACGACCCGGCAGGCTGGCGCCGAGGAAGGCGGAGTTGACGCCTTTGCCCGCGAGGTCGTCGCGAGTGAAGGTGCGCCTGGCGGCGGGGTCGACAAGCGTCACGTTGGCCGGCTCGCCCGGCCGGACCGGCCGGCCCTGGTGCGCCAGCTGGCCGATCCGCGCCGGGGTGGCCGACAAGACCCGCGCGAGTCCGGACCAGGTCAGAAGGCCCGTGTCGACCATCGCTTTCTGCACGACGCTCAACGCCGATTCCAGCCCCACCATGCCGAACGAGGCGACGGGCCATTCGCAGTCTTTCGCCTCGGCAGGATGGGGCGCGTGGTCGGTCGCCACGACGTCGATGGTGCCGTCGGCCAAGCCCTGGCGCAACGCCTCGACGTCCTCGTCGGTGCGCAGCGGCGGGTTCACTTTGAAGCGCGCGTCGTAGCCGGCGGCGGATTCCTCGGTGAGCGTCAGGTGATGCGGCGTGACCTCGGCCGTCACGTCCACGCCGCGCGCCTTCGCCCACCGGATGACGTCGACGCTGCCGGCGGTGGAGACGTGGCAGACGTGCAGCCGGCCTCCGACATGGCGGGCGAGGAGCACGTCGCGGGCGACGATCTCCTCCTCCGCCACGTCGGGCCAGCCGGCGAGGCCGAGGCGGGCGGAAAGCCGGCCCTCGTTCATCTGGGCGCCCTCGGTGAGGCGCGGCTCTTGCGCGTGCTGGGCGATGACGCCGTCGAACGCCTTCACGTATTCGAGGGCACGACGCATGAGACGCGGGTCGGCGACACATTTGCCGTCATCGGAGAAGACCCGCACGCGGGCGCCCGACGCGGCCATCGCGCCCATCTCGGCGAGGCGCGTGCCCTTCAGGCCGACCGTGACCGCACCGACCGGCTGCACGGTGACGTAGCCGGCCCGCGCGCCGAGCGAGGCCACCTGTTCGACGACGCCTGCCGTGTCGGCGACGGGGAAGGTGTTCGCCATCGCGAAGACCGCCGTGAAGCCACCCGCGGCCGCGGCCCGACTGCCGGTCAGAACCGTCTCGCTCTCTTCGAACCCGGGCTCCCGCAGATGCGTGTGCAGGTCGACGAGGCCGGGCAGGGCGGTAAGGCCTTCGGCGTCGATGACCTGCCGGCGCCGGTCGAGGTCGCCGACAGGCACGAGAAACCCGTCGGAAATTCCCAGATCGGTGTGGGAGCCGTCGACCAGCGTGACGCCGCGCACGAGAAAGTCAGGCACGGGCCGCACCCCCCTCTCCTGCCAGGAGCAGGTACAGCACCGCCATCCGCACGCTGACCCCGTTGGCCACTTGCTCCCGCACCGTCGACTGCGGGGAATCCGCGGCGGCCGCAGAGATCTCCAGGCCCCGGTTCATCGGGCCGGGATGCATGATCATGGTCGTTCGGGGCACGCGTGCCAGCCTTTCCTCGTGCAGCCCCCAGAGATGCACATACTCGCGCGTCGTGGGGAAGAACGCGGCGTGCATCCGTTCGTTCTGGATGCGCAACATCATGATCACGTCGGGCGAGCCCGACAGGGCGTGGTCGAAGTCGTAGTCGACCTCGCACGGCCACGCGCTCGTGTCGACGGGCAGGAGCGTCGGCGGGCCGGCGAGCGTGACGCTCGCCCCGAGCGCGGTCAAGAGCCAGACGTTCGAGCGCGCCACGCGGGAGTGCAGAATGTCGCCGACGATGAGCACGCGCACCCCGTCGAGACCTCGGCCGCGGGAGTCGGCGCCGCCCAGGCGCTTGCGGATCGTGAACGC
>DASTNL010000001.1:0-6363 GCA_035720905.1 Microbacteriaceae bacterium | reverse complement strand
CGAAGATGGTGTGCTTGCCTTGCAGCCAGGTGGTCGGCGCGACAGTGATGAAGAACTGCGATCCGTTGGTGCCGTGGCCGCCGCGGGTTCCGGCGTTCGCCATGGCGAGCACATAAGGCTCGGTGAAGTCGAGTTCGGGGTTGATCTCGTCGTCGAACTGGTAGCCCGGCCCGCCGGTGCCCTGCCCGAGCGGGTCGCCGCCTTGAATCATGAAGCCCTGGATGATGCGGTGAAAGACGACGCCGTCGTACAGCGGGTCTTTCGACTTCTTGCCGGTGCCGGGGTGCGTCCACTCGGTCTGCCCGGTGGCGAGGCCGACGAAGTTGCGCACCGTCTTCGGGGCGTGATTACCGTAGAGGTTGACCTTGATGTCACCGTGGTTGGTGTGCAGAGTCGCGACCGCAGTGTGTTGTGCCATAACCTCAATTCTTACACGACGCCTTCGGCCTCCGGCTCCGCAGGGGCCTTATGGCGGGGGCGTAGTGCCGCGCCGGACCGACGCCGTATCCGGCAAGGCGCCGAGCGCCCAGCGGCCGGTCGGGCGATGGTGGCAAGATGGAGGCGTTCGCCTGACGACGCACGGGAGGATCGGATGAGCTTGAAGAGCAAGCGCGCGAAAGAACTCCGGCGGTTGCGAGCCAGCGCCGAAGACCTGTGGCGCGATCAGCAGGTTCTGCTGCAGAAGGCGAACGTCGTCGCCCGCGAGGCGGGGCGCCAGGCCGGCAACTACACGCGCGAAGAGGTTGCCCCGCGGCTGCGCGACGGCTACGAACAGTACGTGCGCCCGAGGGTCGACGACGCCCGAGACCTCGCCCGATACGCCGGTGAGCGCATCGAACGCAGGGTGATTCCGGCGGTCGGCACGGCGCTGGGCACGGCGTTATCCGTCGTCGACGTGGCAAAGGATGCGCGAGGCAAGGCGGCGGCCGTGCGGCGCGGCGCCATCGACAGGGTCGGCGCGGTAAGGCGGGTCACCGCCGTGCGAGCCACCAGAGCCACCCGGCGCGGCCACCGCGGCCGCACTCTCGCCCTGTGTTTCGCCGCCGCGACCCTGACGGGCCTGGCCTACGCGGTGTGGCAGACGTTCCGCGCCGACGACGAGTTGTGGGTCTCTGAAGAGACGCCTGCGGCACCCTCCCGGCCCACGCCACCCGCAACCCCGTCCGCCCCGCCCACGGGCGACGACGCCGGTAAAGACTCCTCCGCCGACGGCGGCACCGACACGCACGACGCGTAGGGACGCCTGCTAGGCCGCGCCGCACGCCGGGCCAACTGCCCGCTCTAGGCTTGCGGGCCAGGGTATTTCCAAGCGCCAGGTCAGGACCGCCTGCGTGTCGGGCCGATCGTGCGCGGGCGCTCCGCGCTACGTCGCTGCGGGTGCCGGATCGGCTTGTCCCTTGGCTCGAACCCGTTCGCCGCGGGGTACCAGACCGAGGTCGCGGCGAGCCCTCGTGTCGGCGGAGAGGCCGGCGCCGGCGGTCAGGCGTCAGGCGACGACCACTCGCCTCCGGCGTCGGTCGGGGAGCGCTTCGCCGAGCCCGACTGAATGATCCCGCCGTTCCCGACAGCGAGAACGCGGTTCTGGCGTTCTCACCTCGATCGCGTGTGGAGCCACGGGGAATCGAACCCCGGACCTCCTGCTTGCAAAGCAGGCGCTCTACCGACTGAGCTATGACCCCGTGCACCGCAACCCGACACGACGACCCAGCAGGCCCTGGCCCGGCACCCGCGTGCCCGGCCGGTGACCGCCGCACCGTGCCGTGGGGATACAAGGACTTGAACCTTGGACCTCTTCGTTATCAGCGAAGCGCTCTAACCGCCTGAGCTATATCCCCGTGCCGACCACCGTGCCGGTCGCGGCGCGCCCCTTACCGGCGCCGGGCGTTGGCCCGAGCGCCCGAACGGGCAGGTCAAGAATATCCGACCGACGGCTCCGACGCGAATCAAGCTCGGAAGGCGCCCCTCCGACAGGCAAGCCCCCGACGAAAGGCACAACGCCAACGCCCTCGCCGACCGGAAACGTCACCGGCCCCTGCCTCGCCGAGCTGGGCGCTACCAGACCCGACCATACCCGAACCACTACCGACACCCGCGCCGACGAACGGCGGCGAACGTCAGCGGTTGCGAAAACCGACCGAGAGCCCTCCGGTGATCTTCACACTCAGGTTGTACAGCACGGCGAAGATCGCGCCCAAGATGGTAACGACCACGACGTCGAGAATAGCGACGATCACCGTGAAGCTCATCACCTGGCCGAGGCTGACGATCGACTTCAGGTTGGTTCCCGTGTCGACGAAGCTGGTGAGCACGGTATCGAGCTTCGTGAAGATACCCAGCTGGTTCAGCATGGTCCACACGAGGAACGCACCGACGAGCGTCACGATACCGACACACAAGCCGATCAAGAACGACAGCTTCACGGCCGACCAGAAACCGACTGACACGAGCTTCAGCCGCACCTGCCTGACCGAACTCGCCCCGTCGGCGCCGCTCACGGCGCGTACCGCCTCGCTCATCACTGTGTGGTAAGCCCTCCCGTGGGCCCGGCGTCGTCGTCCTCCGCCAGGTTTTCCTCGTTATTCCTGGCCAGAGCGAGGATACGGTCGTCGTCCGCGAAGCGGGCGAACACCACTCCCATCGTGTCCCGCCCCTTGGCGGGCACCTCGGCCACGGCAGAGCGTACCACCTTGCCGCTGGCAAGAACCACAAGCACCTCGTCGTCTTCGCCGACGATCGGCGCACCCACGAGATCGCCACGGTCTTCGGTGAGTTTGGCCACTTTGATGCCGAGGCCGCCGCGGCCCTGCCGGCGGTACTGATCCACCGCCGTCCGCTTCGCGTAGCCGCCCTCTGTCACGACGAAGACGAATCCGCCGCCGTCGAGAACGGAGGCGTCGAGCAGGCTGTCGTCGCCGCGGAAATGCATGCCGATCACGCCGGAGGTGGAGCGCCCCATCGGGCGCAACGCCTCGTCGGTGGCCGTGAAACGCAACGACATGCCCTTGCGTGAGACGAGGAGGATGTCGGAATCGTCGCCCGCCAAAAGGGCGGAGACGAGCTCGTCGCCCTCCCGCAGCTTGATGGCGATGATGCCGCCCGTCCGATTCGTGTCGTATTCCGACAGCGCCGTCTTCTTGACGAGGCCGTCACGCGTCGCGAGCACCAGGTATTTCGCGTCGTCGTAGTCGCGCAGCACGAGCACCTGAGCGATTTCCTCGTCGGGCTGCAGGGCGAGGAAGTTCGCCACGTGCTGCCCCTTCGCGTCACGCCCGGCCTCTTGCAGCTCGTAGGTCTTGGCGCGATAGACACGGCCGAAGTTCGTGAAGAACAACAGCCAGTGATGGGTCGTGGTGACGAAGAAATGCTCGATGATGTCGTCGGCCCGCAGCTGGGCCCCGCGCACGCCTCGGCCTCCACGGTGCTGCGAACGGTACTGGTCGCTGCGCGTGCGCTTGACATAGCCGCCCCGGGTGAGCGTGACGACCATGTCTTCTTCGGGGATGAGGTCTTCGATCGTCATGTCGCCGTCGAAGCCGTGCAGGATCTCGGTGCGCCGGTCGTCGCCGTACTTGTCGACGATCTGCGTGAGCTCTTCGGCGACGATCGCGCGCTGGCGGACGGGGTCGGCGAGAATCTGGCGGTAGCCGGCGATCTCTTCCTCGAGCTCGGCGAGGCGGTCGATGATCTTCTGCCGCTCGAGCGCGGCCAGACGCCGCAACTGCATCGTCAAGATCGCGTCGGCCTGCAGCTGGTCGATCGCGAGCAGGCCCATGAGACCCTCCCGGGCCTCGTCGACCGTCGGCGACCGGCGGATGAGGGCGATGACGTCGTCGAGCGCGTCGAGCGCCTTCACGTAGCCGCGCTGGATGTGCGCGTCAGCCTCCGCCTTCTCGAGGCGGAAGCGGGTGCGACGCACGATGACGTCGACCTGATGATTCACCCACGCCGTGACGAACCCGTCGATCGGCAGGGTGCGCGGCACGCCGTCAACGAGCGCGAGCATGTTGGCGCCGAAGTTCTCTTGCAGCTGGGTGTGCTTGTACAGGTTGTTCAGGACGACCTTGGCGACCGCGTCACGCTTCAACACGATGACGAGACGCTGGCCGGTGCGCCCGCTCGTCTCGTCGCGAATGTCAGAGATACCGCCGATACGGCCGTCTTTGATGAGATCCGCGATCTTCATCGCCAGGTTGTCGGGGTTGACCTGGTAGGGCAGCTCAGTGACGACGAGGCAGGTGCGGCCCTGAATCTCTTCCACGTTCACGACGGCGCGCATCGTGATGGAACCGCGCCCCGTGCGATACGCCTCCTGAATGCCCTTCACACCGAGGATGCGGGCCCCGGTCGGAAAATCGGGCCCCTTGATCCGCTGAAGAAGGGCGGCGAGCAGCTCTTCGCGCGTCGCCTCCGGATGCGCCAGGCTCCAGAGCGCCCCGTCGGCGACCTCGCGCAGATTGTGCGGTGGGATATTCGTCGCCATGCCGACCGCGATGCCCACCGATCCGTTGACGAGCAGGTTGGGGAACCGGCTCGGCAGCACATACGGTTCCTGCGTGCGGCCGTCATAGTTGTCGACGAAGTCGACGGTGCCCTCGTCGATGTCGCGCACCATCTCCATGGCCAGCGGCGCCATCTTCGTCTCGGTGTAGCGCGGCGCCGCCGCCCCGTCGTTGCCGGGGGAGCCGAAATTGCCCTGCCCGAGGGCGAGCGGGTAACGCAGGCTCCACGGCTGCACGAGACGGACGAGCGCGTCATAGATGGCACTGTCACCGTGCGGATGGTATTGGCCCATGACGTCGCCGACGACACGAGCACACTTCGAGAACGCCTTGTCGGGCCGGTATCCGCCGTCGTACATCGCGTAGATGACGCGGCGGTGCACCGGCTTCAGACCGTCACGCACCTCCGGCAAAGCGCGACCGACGATGACGCTCATCGCATAGTCGAGGTAGGAGCGCTGCATCTCGAGCTGCAGATCGACCTGGTCGATCTTGCCGTGCGGGTCGACGTCGCCGATCTCTGTGCCCGTCGTCTCGTCTGCCATTGCCTGCCCGTCCTATGCTGGATGTTCGTCGTGCGGCCGGTCGAAGCCGGCCCTCATCGTCGTGCGTGCCGCTGGCCTCTCGTCAGATGTCGAGGAAGCGCACGTCTTTCGCGTTCTGCTGAATGAAGGTGCGCCGCGACTCCACGTCTTCACCCATCAAGGTGTTGAAGACCTCGTCGGCCGCCGCCGCGTCGTCCAGCGTCACCTGGAGGAGCGTGCGCGTCTCGGGGCTCATCGTGGTCTCCCACAGCTCCTTATAGTCCATCTCGCCGAGGCCCTTGTACCGTTGCACGCCGTTGTCTTTGGGCATCCGCTTTCCGGAGGCCTGCCCGTCGGCGAGAAGCGCGTCTTTCTCGATGTCGGAGAACACGTACTGGTGCGGCGCGTTGCTCCACTTCAACCGGTAGAGCGGCGGCTGCGCGAGATACACGTAGCCGAGTTCGATCATCGGGCGCATATAGCGGAAGAGCAGTGTCAGGAGCAGCGTCGTGATGTGCTGGCCGTCGACGTCGGCGTCGGCCATGAGCACGATCTTGTGGTAACGAGCCTTCTGCGGGTCGAAATCCTCCCCGATGCCCGCCCCGAAGGCGGTGATCATCGCCTGGATCTCGGCGTTGTTCAACGCTCGGTCGAGACGCGCCTTCTCAACGTTCAGAATCTTGCCGCGCAGCGGCAGAATCGCCTGCGTGATCGGGTTGCGGCCTTGCACCGCGGAGCCGCCCGCAGAATCCCCCTCCACGAGGAAGATCTCCGACAGGCTCGGATCTTTGGACTGGCAGTCTTTCAGCTTGCCGGGCATGCCGCCGGATTCCAAGAGTCCCTTGCGCCTCGCGGTCTCCCTCGCCTTGCGGGCGGCGAGCCGGGCGGAGGCTGCCTGCAACGACTTGCGGATGATGTCTTTCGTCTGGTTCGGGTTGCGGTCGAACCAGTCGGCGAGGCTCTTGAAGACGACCGATTGCACGAACGACTTCGCCTCGGTGTTGCCGAGCTTGGTCTTGGTTTGACCTTCGAACTGCGGTTCGGTGAGCTTGACGGAGACGACCGCCGTCAGGCCTTCTCGCACGTCGTCGCCCGAGAGATTGTCGTCTTTGTCCTTCAGGAGACCACGTTCCCGCGCGGTGCGGTTGACGAGCGTCGTCAACGCGGCACGGAACCCCTCTTCGTGGGTGCCCCCCTCATGGGTGTTGATGGTGTTGGCGTAGGTGTAGACGCTCTCGGAGTATGAGGTCGTCCACTGCATCGCCACCTCGAGCGCGATGCCGCGGTCGTGGTCTTCCGACTCGAACGAGATGATCTCGTCGTGCACGACCTCGGAACGT